>JAQBPL010000216.1 GCA_028287545.1 Vulcanimicrobiota bacterium
CGCGCAGTACAGCCGCTTCATGCGCAGTTCGATGCTCGAAGTGATTCGCACCGACTACATGCGCACCGCCGCCGCCAAGGGCGTCTCGCGCACCGCCGTGATCCTCAAGCACGGGCTCAAGAACGCGCTGATTCCGCTCGTCACCATCATCGCCCTGACGCTGCCGGGACTCGTCGCGGGCGCGGTCGTGACCGAGACGATCTTCGCCTGGCCCGGAATGGGACGGCTGTTCATCAACGCGCTCGGGCAATTCGACTTCGCGCTGCTGATGGGGTACATGCTGCTCGTCTCGACGCTCGTCGTGTTCTGCAACCTCCTCGCCGACGTGTGCTACGCCTGGCTCGACCCGCGCGTGAAGTACAGCTGACATGGCTGCCAGCCTTCCGCTGAGCCCCTCCGCCACGGGCGCCGCCGACGACGAGGTCGCGCCGTCCCGCAACACCGTCTGGCGCCGCTTCCGCCGTCACAAGGTCGCGCTGGCCGGCGCCGTCGTGATCATCGTGATGGGTTTGATCGCCGCGCTCGCCAACGTGATCTCGCCGGCCGACCCGAACTTCATCGACCAAGTCCACTGGCAGGGCTACCCGCTGGCGCCCGGCATCGCGGGCCATCTGCTCGGCACCGACGAGAACGGCCGCGACCTGCTCGCGCGCCTGATCTTCGGCGCGCGCATCTCGCTGACGGTCGCCTTGTTCGCGGTCATCATGGAGATTTCGATCGGCACCGTGCTGGGGGCGATCTCCGGCTACTACGGCGGCTGGGTCGACTTCGCGCTGATGCGCATCACCGACGTCGTCCTCTCGATTCCGCTGCTGCCGCTGCTGCTGGTCATCACGGCGATCGTCGCCGGTACTTCGAACAAGGCGGCGCTCAACTTCGGCGTCATCGTGCTGATCATCGGCGGGCTGTCGTGGCCGGCCGTGGCGCGGCTCGTGCGCGCATCGTTCCTCTCGTTGCGCGAGCGGGAGTTCGCCGAGGCCGCGCGCGCGCTCGGCAACCGCGATGGGCGGATCATCTTCCGGCACTTGCTGCCGAACGCGATCGCGCCGATCATCGTGCAGGCGACGCTCGAAGTCGCCAACGTCATCATCCTCGAGTCCACCCTATCGTTCCTCGGCTTCGGGATTCAGCCGCCTACCGCGTCGTGGGGGAACATGCTCGCCAACGCGCAGTCGAACATGACGATTGCGCCTTGGGTCGCGATATTTCCGGGGTTGTGCATCTTTGTCACCGTCTTGGCCATCAACTATCTGGGCGATGGGTTGCGGGATGCGCTCGATCCCAACATGCGGTAACATCGCTTCTTAGGGATGGTGGCTGGGCGTCGCGCGCGGCGATGCTCGTTGTTGGGGACGCGAGCCCCGGCGCATCGTGCGCCGGGGCTCGCTCGGTTCCGACGCGCCTCTCGCCATCCTGGCTTCGGCGCGTCGAAAACGCCCCCACAACGAGCATCGCCGCGCGCGACGCCCAGGCACGATCGGGGCGGTGCGTTAGGTGGGTGTTGGATCGAGTGATATGGGGTTGGCAGGGTGGTGTGGCCGAAAGGCGCGGTAGCGGTCGGTAGGCTTTGCTGCTGGTCGAGGTTAATCGGCGGGGACGTTGAAGGGAAGGCCAGCGCGCTTGCACTGTTTACGGCTAGGCGGTTTTTTGTGACCTTTTCTCATCGCGCGGTTTTGACGGCTGGGCTTTTCGTCGTTGCCGGGTGCGGCGGCGGCGGTGGCGTCGGGACGTCGACGTTGCCGGCGCAATCCGGACTGCGCGCGCCGCAGATTGCCGTGATGTCGCCGAGCCCGGTGCCGACGCCGTCGCCCACCCCGCTGCCGGGGAAACCCGTCGGGACGATCTATGCCGCGGTGACGGACCGGGTGTATGCGCTGGATCTTGCGGGGGTCGGAACGACCACAGCGCAGCGCACGATCATTCCGCATCCGAACCAGACGCAGATTCTCGAAGGCGTCGCGACGTCGGCCGACGGGACGCTCGACATCCTCGAGGACTATTTCCCGACCCCCAGTTCGCAGAGCGTCTGCCGTGTCGTCGTTGAAACGCCGACTGCGGACGGCCCAGCGATCGCGGTGGGAACGCATCTCTGCGATCCGGTGAATACGGGGCAGGGCGAAGGGATCGCCCGCAACACGGTCGGCGGTTACGATGTGCTCTACACCGACACGACACTCAGCAAGGACATCGTTCATCGCTATGGGAGCGACGGCGCAAGCCTCGTCAGCACGCTGGTGCTCGATTTCTTTCCGCTGTACTTGGCCAACGATCGCGCCGGACACGAGTTCCTCGACACGTCGGGCGGACGCATCGTGTTGTACAAAGGGACGACCCAGGATCCCACGATTCGCAACAGCGACGTGACGCTCGTTGGGAATCCGCAGCTCGGTCCCATCGCCGTTTCGCCCGGTGCCGATAGGACCGTATACGTCGTCGAGGGCCCGCTCGGAAACCAGAACATCTACGCCTTGGCGCCCGGTTCGAACGTCATCTTGCGGACGATCGGGCCGTTCACGAAACGCTACATCAGTGCGCTCGCGGTCGACTCCCACAGCAACCTCTACGCCGGGACGGACAGGACCGACAATGCGTTATACGCGTCGATCCAGGTGTTCGACAGCACCGCGAACGGGACGCCCGCCCCAACGCGCATCATCGTTCCGAGCCCCGCGACGAACTATATCCGCGGCCTCGCGATCTTCGAATAACCCGGTGACGCGCCTCGGGCGGTCGTCCGTAACGCGGCCGTACGACTGCTCGGGGCTTAGTCGCTCTCCTCGGGAAAACTGCCGTCAGTACCGGCGGGACAGCGGGCTCCCGTTTGGCGATAGGGCGAGTTTGGGAACGTAGGACGTACCGGGATCGTTTAGATCGCGAAAGGCGAAGCCGCAGTGGAGCGATTGCACTACGCAGAAGTTGCCGCAGTCTCACGATATTGGACGCCGGACCATCTCGATGTGACCGATGCTCCGATGACGTATGCTCGACCGAAGCCTGCCTGGATCGACCGGTACGACCGGCGTCGCCGGCGAGCGACTGACGGTCAGGACCGTCTTGCGCGGCACCGCATGCACAGCGGCGCGATCGTCGAACCGTGCGAGATTCCCGTGCTGCCGCCGCTTGTGGTCCCGATCAGCGCATCCGCGCCGGCGCGTGATTCGTTCTTCGCGAGCCTCTACGGCGCCGTCGCGCGGCGTCTGCCGAGCAGACGCGTCGCGGTGTAGGCGATCGCCGCCAAAGCGAGCGGCACGGGCGAGTAAGCGACGCACCACGCGATCGTACTGATCAGCGAGACGAGCGTGTCGGCGAGCGCGTTGAGCCCGCCGTGCCACGCGCCGTCGATCCGCGCGCTCGGACCGGGCTTTGCCGGCGTGCCGGGGCGATCTTCGGTCAGCTGGATCGAGATCGTGCTCGTCGCGACGCGGTGCACGTCGCGTTGATGCTGCGCGTCCAGCTGTTCGATCTGGCCGCGGGTTTCGCTGAGGTTCTGCTGGACGGTAAGAACGTCGGTGACTTTGCCGCTGCGGTCCATCAGCGCGCGCAGATCGCTCTCCGCGCGGCGCAGATTGCGCAGGCGCGCTTCCTGATCGACGATCGAGGGGTCGAGATCTTCCGCGTCGATCGCGCGGTTCTGCACGGTGCCGAGCAAACCGAGATGGTCGAGCGTGTCGTCGAGCCGCCCGGCGGGAACTTCGACCTCCAGGGTCGCGCCGTGCACCGCATCGGTCGCGTGCGGGTTCGCATCGGCGAGTGCCGTGACGTCGCCGCCCGCTCCGCGCACCGCGGCCTGCGCCGCTTTGAGCGCAACCTCGACGTCGCGCACGATCAGCTCCAGCCGCGCTTTCTTGGCGAGCTGGTGCTGCTTCGCGACGCTCGGCGGCGGCGCGGCGTCCGAAGAAGCCTGCGCGGCTTTCTGTTGCCGGGGAGCGCCGCCGCTCGTCGTCGCGGCGACCTTGGCGTCGGGACTCCGCGTGACCTGGTACACCTGCGGCGTAATCGACATAACGCTCGCGTCGCGGGCATGCCATGCGGCGATGCCCGCCGCGCTGAAGCCGACCACCAGGGCGGCGGCGGTTGCGTAGCGCGCCGGAACGCCCCACCATGCCGTGCGGAACCTCGTCGACGCGGCGGAGTGGGGCGCCGTGTTGATGCGCGTGAGCGCGGCGTCAAACACGTACGGCGGCAGCGACGGCGCCTCGGCGGCGCGCGCCTGCAGCGCGCTCGCGAGCTCTTCCACCGCGTGCAGTTCGTCGGCGCACGCCGCGCACGTCGCGAGCTCGGCCTCGACGCGGCTGCGGTCCGGCTCGTCGAGCGTGCCGTTCGCGTAGAACGGGAGCAGTTCGCTGATTTCGTGCTTCATCGCTGATGCTCCGCGGTAGCGAGTGCTTCGCGCAGCCGCTGCTTGGCATAGAAGGCGCGCGTCTTGACCGTCGCGGCCGGTGCGTCGACGATCTCGGCGATCTCTTTTTGCGAGAAGCCTTGGATGAACGTCAGGTCCAAGACGGCGCGATGTTCCGGACTCAGCGCTGCGAGCGCTCCTTCGAGCTCACGCCGGTCGGCGGCGCGCAGTGCCGCGTCCTCCGGACCCTCGATGCCGCTCGCGACGGCGAGCAGGTCGTCGAGCGGGACGGTCGGCGTTCGCCGCCGGCGCAGCGCGTCGATCGCTTTGTGATGCGCGATGCCGAAGAGCCACGTGCGTACCCGCGAGCGGCCGGCAAATTTGCCCGCGCTGCGCCAGACCTCGACCATCACGTCGCTCGTCAACTCCTCCGCCAAACCGTCGTCCCGCACGAGATCGCGGACGAACCGGTGAACGCCGGATCCGTGCAGGCCGAAGAAGGTCTCGAACGCGACGCGGTCGCGGCGGGCGATCCGCTCGATCAGAGCGCGGTCTTCGGCGTCGGTCATTGGCCGCTCACACTCCTGTAGTCGGAGCGGAGAGGCCGCAGGTTCAGCCCTCGGCCTTGGGGGCGAATTCCAGCGCGAGGGAGTTGATGCAGTAGCGCTGACCCGTCGGCTTGGGTCCGTCCTCGAAGACGTGGCCGAGATGCGAGCCGCAATGCGCGCAGCGCGCCTCGATGCGGACCATGCCGTGGGAGCGGTCCTCGACCAGTTCGACGTTGGCGCGGTCTTCCGGCGCCCAGAAGCTCGGCCAGCCGCTGCCGCTTTCGTATTTCGTCGCGGAGGAGAAGAGCGTGTTGCCGCACGCGGCGCAGGCGTACGACCCTTCGTCGTGGTTGTGGTAGAGCGCCCCGGTGAAGGCGCGTTCGGTCGCGCCCTCGCGCAGTACGGCATAGCGGTCGGGCGCGAGCTCGGCGCGCCACTCGGCGTCGGTTTTCTCGATCTTGTTCACGCTGCCCAAGACCGCTTGCAGGCGGCGCAGGTGCCGCTGAACGTCACGATCTCCCGTTCGATCGTCACGCCGTGCTGGACGGAGAGCCTCCGCAGGGTCGCCGAGGGCAGCGCGTAGTCGAGGTCGTGGATCGCGCCGCAGCGGCTGCAGCGGAAATGGGCGTGCGGGCCGGCCGCCGGCTCGTAGACCGCCGATGCTTCGCCCGGAACGTCGATCTTCATCACGCCGCCGAGCTCGTGCAGCCGGATCAAGCTCCGGTGTACCGTCGCGAAGCCGATTCGCGGCCGCAACGAACGGGCACGTTCCCAAATCTGGGCCGCGGTCAGGTGGCTGCCCGGCCCGGCTTTCTCGACGACCTGGAGCACGGTCCGGCAGTTGGCCGGAAGCGCACGCTCGTCGTCCGGGGGAACTGCCGCATGAGCGCTTGACACTGCTGGCGGAATGGGATAGCCTCCTACGGGAGTGAAAACGGTTCTCACTATCATTTATAGAGGAGACCGGCTTCCATTACAAGTGTTATTCGGAGGAATTTGTCTGTGCTAGCGAAGGTCGGCCAGCCCGCACCCGCGTTTACGCTCCCGTCCACCAAGGGCGCGACCAGCCCCCAGGACTTGGGCAAAGAGATCAGCCTGTCGGACTACAAAGGCAAGTGGTTGATCTTTTTCTTCTATCCGCTCGACTTCACGTTCGTCTGCCCGACCGAGATCCTCGCGCTGTCGGACCGGCTCGACGAGTTCGCCGACCTCGACACCGAAGTGCTCGGCGCTTCGACCGATAGCGTCCACTCGCATTTCGCGTGGCTCAACACCCCGCGCGAGAAGAACGGCATCGCCGGCACCAACTACCCGCTCGTCGCCGACTTCACCAAGGAAGTCTCGCGCGCGTACGGCGTGCTCAACGAGCAGACCGGTGCGGCGCAGCGAGGCCTGTTCATCATCGACCCCGAGGGCGTGCTGCGGTATGCCGTCGTGACGAACGACAACATCGGCCGCTCGGTTGAGGAGACGCTTCGCGTGCTCCAGGCGCTTCAGACCGGCGGGCTCTGCCCGGCCGAGTGGACCCCGGGCAAGCAGCTCCTCAAGGTAGGCGGCTAGACCTTCCATGCCGCTGCGTACCGGGAGCCCGCTGCCATCCTTGGACGGCGTCTCCACCTGGGGCAAGGGCGGCGAACCGAAGGGCGAGGAGCTGGCCGGCAAGCCGCTCCTCGTCCACTTCTGGTCGGTGAGCTGCTACCTGTGCCATAACGTCGCCGAAGAGATCGCCAAATGGCAGGCCGAGTACGGTCCGCGAGGCCTCGAGGTGATCGCTGTTCACCAGCCGCGCTCCCCCGAGGAACTCGACGTCGCCCGCGTGAGCGAGGACGCCGAGGGCGCGATGGGGATCTCGTGGCCGCTGGCGATCGACAACGAGCACACGCTCGTCGGCCGCTTCGAGAACCAGTTCGTCCCGGCGTACTACGTGTTCGACCGCGAGCACAAGCTGGTCCACCGCCAAGCCGGCGACCGCGGGTTCGAGCGCCTTCACGCCAAGATCGGCGAGCTGCTCGGCGACAAGGTTCCCGCCTCCTGAGGGGGCCGCTTGGGGCCCGCCTTGCCTATTGCATCCGTGGGGCCCGATGCCGTACACTCACGAGGTTGTCCCGGCCGATGCCTCGTAGCATCGCCGGGTGAACCTCGTGCGCGAGTGGCGGAATTGGTAGACGCACTAGCTTGAGGGGTTAGCGCTCGCAAGGGCGTGCTGGTTCAAATCCAGTCTCGCGCACCACACTACGAAAGCCCGCCGGAACCCCTCCGGCGGGCTTTTTCGCGCGTGTATTCAGCGCAGGTCATGCCCCGTCGAGCGCGGCCAGACCGTCGTAGTCGGGCCCGGCATACCAGTGAACGACGTCCGGCCATTCGAAACGAATCATTTCGAGCTCGACGCTGCTCCGCGATCCGGTGACGAATGCGGCGAGGCACCCGGCATCGCAGCGCGTGACGCTCACGACGACGTATGGAAAGAGCGGGTGCCGGTACTCCTGGACGTTCAGTTCGCCGCGGGCGATCGTCGGTGCGAAGTGATTGTCTACGCGGTGCACGCGACCTCAGCTGCGCGCTGCTTCGTGACGAGCGCCGCCGAGAAGGCCTTCGGTAACTTCACACGCCGACTTTAGCGAGCCATTGGGGACTCGTCAAACCCCGGCGCGGGACGTTTCGTACGTCGTGATTCACGCTCACTTCCCCGGCGCCGATCAACTGAATATTTAGGAGATCGCCTGAAACATCGCGAAGGCGAGCCCCGTACTTCGGGTCGACCGGCAAGAGGAGACGGGTTCTCAATCATGTGGCTGACGCGGTTTTCCATACAGCGCCCGATCATTGTCGCGATGTTCTTCGTCGCACTGGCAGTCTATGGCGCGGCTTCCTATCTCGCGCTCGGTAAAAACTCGCAACCGAACGTCAGCTTCCCGATCGTCATCGTAGAAGCGGCATATCCGGGCGCCTCGCCGGCGGAGATGGAACGGCTCGTCGTCAAGCCGATTGAAGATCAGGTCGACGGGATCGAGCATCTCGACCAGATGACGGCGTCGGCGCAGGAAGGTCTCGCGGTCGTCGCCGTGCAGTTCAAACTCGGGACGAACCTCGACTTTGCCGCCATCGACGTCCAGCGCCGCGTCGACACCGCGCGCGTTTACATGCCGTCCGACCTCGATCCGCCGACGGTCTCCAAGAACGGCGCCGACGCGCCGGTTGTCACGTACGCGGTCGACTCGAAGTCGCTGACCGCGCCCGCACTGGCCGACGTGCTGAACGATCGCGTTATCTCGGACATCCGCCACATCCCGGGCGTCGAGAACGTCAACCTGAGCGGGGCGGCGGTGCGGCAGTTCAACGTCGACGCCGACCCGCTGCGCATGATGGCTGCCGGAGCGACGCTCTCCGACCTCTATGCGGCGATCGCGAACAACAACGCCAACCTCCCCGGCGGCCGCATCGACCTCCCGACGGTCGAGACGACGGTATCCGTCCATGCCGAGATCAACTCGGCCGGCGACCTTTCGGTCTTGCCGCTGCCGGTAATCGGCGGGGCGCAGAAACTCCTGCAAGTTCGCGACGTCGCGTCGATCGCCGACACCCATCAAGAGCAGCGGTTGATCTCGCGGATGAACGGGGCTCCCGGCCTGATCCTCGACGTGACCCGCACGATCAGTTCCGACGAGGTCGGGACGACCAAGGTCGTGCGCGAGCAGATGAAATCGATCATGAAGAAGTACCCGCAGATCGAGTTCCACGAGTTGTTCGCCCCCGCGGACTACACGACGGCCTCGCTGAACGGCGTGCTGCAGTCGCTCGCGGAAGGCGTGATCCTGACCGCCATCGTGCTCATGCTGTTCCTGCACGCCTGGCGCAACGCGGCGGTTGTCATGATCGCGATTCCGTCTTCCCTCCTTGCATCGTTCATCGTCATGCGCGTGATGGGACTGACGCTCGACAACGTCTCCCTGATGGGTCTCTCGCTGATCATCGGGATCCTGGTCGACGACTCCATTGTCGTGCTCGAGAACATCACGAGGCATCGCGATCTCGGCCAGGCCCCGAACGAGGCCGCGATCAGCGGCCGCACCGAGATTGGCGGCGCGGCAATCGCGATCACGCTGGTCGACGTCGTCGTCTTCTTGCCGCTGGCATTCCTGAGCGGGTTCGTCGGCGAGTACATGAAAGAGTTCGGGATCGTCGTCACGGTCGCGACGCTCTTCTCGCTGTTCGTCTCGTTCACGCTCACGCCGGTCCTGGCGGCGAAGTGGTCGGTCAAGAAGCGTTCGGTCGCACCGCCGAGATATCTCGTCTGGTTTCAGCGCGGCTTCGAGGACGTGAACGAGTGGTACCGGCACACGATGCTTCCGCTCGCGGTGCGGCATCGCTGGATGACCTTTTGGCTGAGCCTGCTGCTCGTGCTCAACGCGATCATGCTGCTGGCCGGAACCGAAAAGATGATGGTCGTCGCCGGGGTCGACATCGCGCTCGGGATCGTGACGCTGCTCTGGTTCCCGGTCGGGAACGCCTTGGCGGGGAAGCATCTCCTCGGCATACGGTTCGAAGGGTCGCACCGTGGCGCGACGCTGAGCAGCGCGCTGGGATGCGCCGCAGCCGGCGCGGCGATGTTCGGCCTGGCGCTCGGACATTTCAACCTGCAGACCGAGTTCGTTCCCGACACCAAGAGCGGCCAGATCCATGGCGAACTCACGTATCCTGTCGGCACGCCGCTGGCGGTCACCGAGGGCGCTTTGGTGAGAATCGAGCAAGAAGTGCTCAAGATCCCGAACATCGACACCGTGCGCACCTACGCGGGTGCGAAGCCGGACGGCTACGGCTCGATCAACGGCGGATTCGCGGGCCAATTCAACGTCACGCTGCGCAAGGACCATCGGCGCGACCAGGACGCCGTCGTCGCCAAATTGCGCGAGGTGCTTCCCAACTTGGCGAAGGGCGCGGAACTGACCGTCTCCGGACGCGGCGGCGGCGGCAGCGGGTTGCCGATTTCGTATACGCTCTCCGGTCCAGGCGACGCCATCCATCCCGCCGCCGACAAACTCGCGGCGTTCATTCGCACGATCCCCGGAACGGTGAACGTGCAGACCGGCGCCGCGAACGAAGCACCGCACCTCAGCGTGCGGATCGATCCGGCGAAGGCGGCGATCCTCGGCGTGTCGCCCGGCGCTGCGGCGATCGCGGCGCGAACGGCGGTGGGCGGCGCCGTGGCCACGAAAGTCCGCACGTGGAACGGCCTGGTCAACGTGCTGCTCGAGTACCCGCTGGCCCAGCGCAACTCGATCGACGAAATCCAGCGCATCCCGGTCCGGTCAACGGATGGTTCGCTGGTTCCGCTCGGCCGCGTCGCGACGTTCACGTCCGACCGCGCCGCGATCAAGATCCAGCACGCCGACAAACAGGTCGTCGTGCGCGTCAACGGCGACATCGACCGCAGCAAGACGACTCTCGGAGAAGTCGTCGGGAAGGTCACCGCGCGACTTGCCGTACCGGGGTTTCTGCCCGGCGGCGTGACGCTCGGAACCGACGGCGACTCGAAATTTTTCCTCGAATTCCTCAGCTCGATGGGCTTCGCGCTCATCACCTCGATCGCGCTGATCTACTGTCTGATGGTGATCCTCTACGGATCGTTCGTCACGCCGCTCGTGATCATGTTCTCGATCCCGGTCGCCATCATCGGCGCGCTGCTCTTGCTGGCGATTACGCACCAAACGATCAATCTGTTCTCGGCGATCGGGATCATCATGCTCTTCGGGCTCGTTGCGAAGAACGGAATTCTGCTCGTCGACTACGCCAACACGCTGCGCAAGCGCGGGCTGACGTACGGGGAAGCGATTCTGGCCGCGGGCGGAACGCGGCTGCGGCCGATCGTCATGACGACGGCGGCGATGGTCTTTGGCATGCTGCCGCTCGCGCTCGGCAAGACGGAGGGTGCGGAGATTCGGCAGTCGATGGGAGTCGTGCTGATCGGCGGCCTGCTCAGCTCTCTGTTCCTTACGCTGATTCTGGTCCCGGCCATGTACGTTACCGCGAACCGATTCGCGAGCTGGTTGGCCGGCGTGCGCGCAGGTCGCCATGAACGCAGCGCGCCGGACGACGACGATGCGCCGCTGGCGCCGCCGCCGATTCCCGCCGGGGCGGTCGGCAACTGAGCCGTCCATTCTTGGAAATCCCTGAGAATGGGTAAGGAGACCTCTGGCAACTCGCCGCACCGGAGGTCTCTGCACTCATGCCATCATCGCTCTCTTCCCGCGCCGCCGCGCTGACGGCGGCTGCCATGCTGGTCGGCGCCGGCGTGCTTCCGGCGCTGGCCGCCGGCCCGGTGACCGTCACCGTGAACGGTCAAACGGTCAACCTGAACCCGCCGCCGACGGAGCGCGCCGGACGCGTGTTCGTCCCGCTGCGCGGCGTCTTCGAAAATCTCGGCGCGTCGGTGGTCTATGCGAACGGCACGATCAACGCGACCGGCCGCGGACACAGCGTCTCGCTGCACATCGGATCGACCCAGGCGACGGTCGACGGGCAAAACCAGAACCTCGACGTGGCTCCGTTCCTCATCGGCGCGTCCACCTACGTTCCGCTGCGGTTCGTCTCTCAGGCGCTCGGGGCGAGCGTCAACTACGACGGCAGCAACAACCTCGTCGCAATCAACACCAACGGCAACAACAACAACAACCCGCCGCCGACCACGATCACCGCGGCGCCGGCCGGCGGCGCCGGCGGTGCGATCACCTTGGCATCGGTGGTCCCGGCTCGCGGTGCGACGGTGACGTCGAATCGTCCGACCATCGAGGCGACGTTCGCCGGCGGCAGCGTCGATCCGAACTCGATCCGCATCACGCTCGACGGCGCCGACGTGACCAACCTCTCGACGCGTTCGCCGCGCGGCTTCACGTATGCCCCGCCGTCTCCGCTGCAGCCGGGTCAGCATCAAGTGCGCGTGACCGGGACCGACAGCAACGGCGGCACGTTCAGCCGCGGCTGGTCATTCACCACGGGCGGCTCGTCGGCGGTCGGCCAGATCATCAACGTGCGTCCGCCCAACGGCGCGACCGTACCGAAGCAATTCACCGTTACGGGTCGTACGACGCCCGGCGCACACGTCACGATCCAGGTCGGCGCGGGCACCGGCGGACCGACGACGATCGGCGCGATCATCGGTTCGATCCTCTCGGGCGGCCAAACGAACAGCCAGAACTATACGCTGACGGCCGACGCGAACGGATTCTTCAGCCAGCAGGTGAACGTCGGCGCGCCCTCCGGCAGTGAGCTCGTGCTCGTCATCAACGCGACTGATCCGCAGACCGGCGCGACTGCGACGCCGGTGCAGCGCACGCTGACCGTGCAGTAGGCCGGGGGCTCAGGGACTCAGGTCGTCTTTTCGATCCACGCGATCGAACGGGCGAGGATCTCGGGCTGGCGCTCTCCCCAGAGCGCCAGCCCGGTCTTTGCGGTGCCGCCGTACGGATAGCGCTCGGACGGCACGGCGGCGGTCACTGCGAAACTCTCGCCGGAGCGCACCGAGACCGGGTCGTCGGCGCCGTACATCAGGTAGACCGAACGCGGCGCGAAGGCGCCGGCGCCGGCGAGCACGCGGGCTCGATCGTCGTCGAGCGAGATGCACACGGTACTGACCCCGCCCCAGCCGCGCGCGCTCCCCGCGTAGGCGAGGTCGGCGCCGAAACCGACGCCGAGGAGCGCGATGCGGCCCGGTTCGTGGTTGGCCTGCCGGGCGGCGAACGCCACCGCGGCCCGGACGTCGGAGGGGTAGACGTGGGGCGAGGAAAGATCGGCCTCGTCCGTCTTGAGCAGGGCGTGGCGCATATCTTGTCTCACGGATTCGCCGTGGCCGCGCAGATCGAAAGTCAGGACGTTCCAGCCTCGCGTGCGGAACAGCGGCACATAGGGCTCCCAGCACGACCGGTCCGCGCCCGCGTCGTGCAGGAGGATCAGCGTCAGCGTCCGGTCGCCCCGTCCCGAGCCGTAGGAGCCGCGCAGATGCACGCTGTCCTCGCTGAGAAACGTGACGGACCGCCACTCCGAGGAAGCCGTCTCGTGTGTCACCGCCGGTGAGTTCCCCTCACGCCGGCCGAGGGTCCTCTCGTCTGGCCCTGGTGACCGGGGCGGCCGCGGGTCTCGGCCGCGGCATCGCGCGGGCGCTCGCCGCGGCCGGTTATCGCGTCGCCATCACCTATCGCCCTGGCGGCACGCCGCCCGATGAGACGCTGGCTTTGGTGCGCGTTCACGATCCCGGCGCGGCGGCGATCGCGGCCGATTTCTCCGACCCCGCCGCCGCCGCCGCGGTCGTACGCGATGCCGAAGCGGCGCGCGGGCCGATCGACGTGCTCGTTCACGCGGTCGGTCCGATCGTGGTGAAACGCTTCGCGCGCTCGACGCCGGACGATTACCGGCTGATGACCGAGGCGAACTTCGGATCCGCGGTGGCGCTCGCGTTCGCCGTGATGCCCGGAATGCGCGAGCGTCGCTTCGGGCGGATCGTGCTGTTTGGGATGAACGGTTCGATGGTAACCCAGCCGGCGCGCGGGATGTCGCTATACGGCGCGGCGAAAGCGGCAGTCGTGACGTTCGCTCGAGCGCTCGCGCTCGAAGAGGCGGCGAACGGCATTACCGTAAACGTGATCGAACCCGGTGACATTCGCGACAAGGACGCCGACCGGCGCAGCGCGCGCGCGCTGCCGGCAAACAATCCGACCGGCTCGGCCGGTTCGTGGGAAGACGTCGCCGCTGCGGTGCTCTTCGCCGCGGCGGACGACAACGGATTTCTCAACGGGATGGTGATCGGCGTAAACGGCGGATTGACGGGGCCGCACGAGTGAAGTACGCGACCTGGGCGATTGTCGCCCTGGTGACGCTGCTGCGCGCGTTTGCCGCAGCCAAAGTTCCGCTGACCGGCGACGAAGCGTACTATTGGGAGTGGTCCAAACACCTCGCGCTCGGCTACGCCGATCATCCGCCGATGGTCGCGTACCTCATCCTGCCGTTCTCGTGGGCGACCGCCAATCCGATTTGGATTCGCTTGGGCTTTCTCGCCTGCGGCGTGATCGCGACGCTGGCCGCGGCGGCGACGGCGAAACGGATCACCGGCGACGAGCGCGCCGGCATGGTCACCGCGCTCGCGATGATGCTCACGCCGATGCTCTCGGTCGGCTTCGTGATCGCGACCCCGGATGGACCGCTGATGGCCGCGTGGGCATGCTGCCTCTACTTCGCGATACGTGCGTCGCAAACCAACGCGAAGCGCGACTTCGTGTTCCTCGGCGTCGCGATCGCCGCTGCGTTGCTTTCGAAGATGTTCGCCTACGCGCTGGTCGCCGGGATCATCGCCTGGTCGCTCGTGCCGTCGCGGCGCGACCTCTGGAGCCGCGGGCTCGGCCTCTCGTTCGCCGTCGCGGCGCTCCTCTACGCGCCGTTCGTCGCGTGGAACGCGACCCATCATTGGGTGACGTTCTCGTTCGCGTTCCAACAGCGGCACGTCTCCGAGCCCTCGCTCTTGCGCCCGTTGAACTACTTGCTGGCATGCGCGGGCGCGTATTCGCCCGGACTCTGGTTTGCGGCGCTGCTCGTGTTCGTGCGGCCGCGCAACGCGCTGGTGGCGTGGACTGCCGGCCCGCTGCTCGCGCTGCTGATCCTGCTGAACTTTCACGAACGAATCGAGTTCCACTGGATCTTCGGACCGTACATCTCGCTGTGCGTCGGCATGGGCGTGGCGTTCGAATCGCTCTCGCACCGCGCGCGCGTGCTGTGGGCGACGGCGGCCGCCGTGCCGGCCGCCGTGCTCATCCCGTTCCTGTTCGCCGCGGCCGCGTTCCCGGGGCCGCTGTACTCGCAATTCCGGGCAACCGGCTCGACGCTGCGCAACACCGGACCGTTCGAGATCTTCACCTACTGGCCGCTCGCGCAGGACGTGCGCCGCATGGCCGATGCGAACGACGCGGTCGTCGTCACCGACGGCTACGGCTTCTCGTCGTCGCTCGATTACGAGGCGGGGATCCCGCCGGTGTTCGTCGGCTACAACGCGCAAGGCCAGGAAGCCAAGCACTGGTACAACCCGGACATGCACCCCAAACGCATCTTGTTCGTCGACAAGGAAGCACTCGTACCGCTCAAGGGGCGGCCCGAGACGTATCCCGGCCGCGACGACTTCAACCGGCGTTTCCACTTGGCGTGCGGCCGCGTCGAACCGGGTCCCGGACTCGAATATTCCTACACCGATCCGACCGGTCACACCGTTCCGGCGCGCCGCTACTATTTGACGTGGTGCGTCGACCCGCGGCCGAACGCGCTGCGCATCCTGCGCTGGGACGTTCCGGTGTGAACGGGCCGGGGATCGACTACATCCCGCTCACAGCGCTCGCGGCGAAGAAGACGACGACGGCGGAGCTGCGCGCGCTGGCGTGCGAGCGGATGCGGCGGCTCGGCTATCCGTTCGTTGCGACGGAGTTCACGCCGGCGGGCGGCGCGTGCCGCTTCGACGTGATCGGCTTGGGCCGCTATACGCGCCAAGTCCGCATCTACGAGGTGAAGTCGTCGCGGGCGGACTTCCTGGCCGACAAGAAGTGGCAGACGTATCTGCCGTTCGCGACGCACTTCGCGTTCGTCGCTCCGGCCGGGGCGATCCACGGCTGGGAACTCGACGGCGGGGTCGGCTTAATCGAGTACGGTCACCCGTCGTTCGAGCGCATGATCGCCAATCGCCGGTTCGGTTTCCGCATCCGCCCGGAGGACGCGCTGCGCGCCTCGCGCCCGGCGCGGCGCCTCCGCAACGCGGTCGCCGACGAAGAGTGGACCGCGCTTCTCGAGACCATTGCTTTCGGCCGGCCGCTGCCGGACGATGAACCAACCTTCACCGACGGAGCCGGTATTTGAGCGATCATCGCCCCTTCGCACTTCCCGACGCGCGGCCGCAGTACGGCCCCGACAAAACCGTCGACGTGCTGCACATCCACCTCGACCTGCGGCCGGACATCGCGGCGGCGCGGCTCGAGGCAAGCTGCTCGACGACGGTCCGCGCGATCGAGGACGGCCTCTCGCGGCTGGTGCTCGACGCGGTCGACCTGCAGGTGCAGGGCGTCTTTGCGGGCGAGCGGGCGCTGCCGTTCCGCTCGACGAGCGAGACGTTGGAGATCACCCTCGAGCCGCCGCTGAACGCCGGAGAAGAACTGCTCTTGCGGGTCGACTATACCGTCGAGCGCCCGCGGCGCGGGCTGTATTTCATCGAGCACGAGCCCAAGCACGTGTGGACGCAGAGTCAGGACTCGGACGCGCGGTCGTGGTTTCCGTGCTTCGACTATCCGGCCGAGAAGCAGACGACGTCGGCGGCGATCACGGTGCCGCGCGGGCAGTTCGCGCTCGGCAACGGCGCGCTCGTCGAACGCGCCGAGGCCGGCGACGAGACGACGTTCCGCTACGAACAGCGCATCCCGCATGCGACCTATCTCGTCACGATGGCGGCGGGGCCGTTCAGCGAGATCGAGCAGCCGCACGCCGGCGTGCCGATGTACTATTACACGCTCCCGGGCCGCGAGGCCGACGGAGAGCGGGCGTTCGGCGAGACGCCGGCGATGCTCGACCTCTTCGAGCGCGTCATCGGGGTACCGTATCCCTACGCGCGGTACTCGCAGATCGCGGTCTCGGACTTTATCTTCGGCGGGATGGAGAACACGGCCGCGACGACGCAGACCGATCGCGTCCTGCACGACGAGCGCGCGCACCTCGACTACTCGGCCGACTTTCTGGCCGCGCACGAGCTGGCGCACCAGTGGTTCGGCGACCTCGTCACCTGCCGCGACTGGGCGCAGGCGTGGCTCAACGAGGGCTTCGCCACCTATTTCGAGGCCGTCTGGCTCGAGGCGCATCGCGGCTGGGACGAGTACCTCTACGACGTCTACGGGACGGTCAAGCGCTACCTCGAGGAGGACGGCGAACGCTACCGGCGCCCGATCGTGTGCAACCTGTTCCGCGATCCGATCGAGTTGTTCGACCGGCATCTGTACGAAAAGGGCGGCGCGGTGCTGCACATGCTGCGCGGCGAGCTCGGCTGGGAGCGGATGCAGCGGTCGCTCAAGCGCTACGTCACCGAGAATGCCGGACGCAACGTCGAGACGATCGACCTGATCCGCGCGATCGAAGCGGAGACCGGCCGCAACCTGCGGCGGTTCTTCGCACAGGCGGTCGAGCGCGGCGGACACCCCGAGATCGAAGCCTCGTATCGCTGGGACGGCGAGCGCAAGACGGCGCTCGTCACGATCGCGCAGAAGCAGAAGATCGACGAGGCATCCCCGGCGTACGCATTCGACGTCGAAATCGGTTTCGTCGCCGACCTGCCGGCCGCGATCGCAACCGATGCCGGCGAGCAGCCGATGCCGGGCGAGACGCGCGTGCGGCTGCGGGTGGAACGCGCGCCGCAGACGTTCGCGATCGCGCTGGAGCGCGAGCCGGCGCTGGTGCGCGTCGATCCCGCGGCGTGGATCCTCTCTGACTGGACGTCGGCGCTGGGAACCGACGCGCACGCGGCGATCCTGCGCGCCGATCCTTCGCCGATCGCGCGCATCCGCGCCGCCAAAGCGCTCGTCAAAGACGGCGGCCGCGTCGCGCGCGAGGCGCTCGCCGCGGCGCTCGCGCAGGATCCGTTCTGGGGCGTCGGCGTCGAGGTCGCGGCGGCGCTCGGGAACTCGCGCGCGCCGTCGGCGCGCGCCGTCCTCTTGGCGAACGCGAAGCACGCGCACCCGAAGGTGCGGCGCGCGGTCGCCGATGCGCTTGGCACGTTCCGTGACGCGGAGACTGCGGGCGCGCTGCTCGCGCTGCGCGACGACCCTTCGTACTTCGTCGTCGCCGCGGCTCTCCACGCGCTCGGAAAGTCGCGCGATTCGCGCGCCTTCGACGCGCTCGTCGCGGGTGTCGCGACGCCGTCCTGGAACGAGACGATCGGCGCGGGCGCGGTGCGCGGACTGGGAGCGCTGGCGGACGCGCGCGCACTTCCGGTGCTGCTCGAGGCGCTGCAGCCGCAGCGGCCGGAGGCCCTGCGGCGGGCCGCCGTCGGTGCGATCGCGGAACTCGGGACGCTGGTGGAAGCCGCTCGCACGCCGGCTGTCGAGGCGGTCGATCAGGCGCTGCGCGACCGCGCGTACTTGGTGCGGATGTCGGCCTACGCGGCCGCCGAAAAGCTCGGCGATGCGCGGCTGCTGCCGTCGCTCGACGTGCTCGCGGCCAGCGAGGACGACGGGCGCTTGCGCCGCGACGCCGCCGACGCGGCGCTGCGCATTCGCGAGGAGCAGTCGAAGCCGGCCGAAGTCGTGCGCTTGCGCGAAGAGCTGGACCGGCTGCGCACGGAAACCGCGGCGCTGCGCGAACGCCTCGACGCATCCCATGTCGGTGCGTAGGATCGCTGCGGCGTTCGCCGCCGCGGCGCTGCTGGCGTCGTGCGGACGGCATGCCGCCGCACCGCACGCCGCGAGCGGTCCGACGCCGATCGCCGCGGCGCCGCACGCGCCGGCCTGGAACGCGCGCGACGTCGCTGCGCTGCAGGCGCAGCTGCGCGGTGCGCTCGGCGCGTCGGCGTTGGCGACCGGCGGCCTCGCCGTGCTCGACGCGCAAGGCCGTGCGCTCTTCGTCCGGCGCGAGCGGACGCCGCTGGCGCCGGCATCGACCTTCAAGCTCGTCGTCGGTGCGACGGCGCTCGAAACACTCGGCCCCGACTATCGCTTCGCGACGACGTTCGAGGGGCTCGCGGCGCCCGTCAACGGAACGCTTCGCGGCGATCTCTACTTGGTGGGGAACGGCGATCCCACGCTGACGCGCGACGATCTGCGCGCCGGCGCCGGGGCGCTCGCGCGGGCGGGCGTGCACACGATCGAAGGCGACGTCGTCGCGGACGCCTCAATATTCGGCGGGCGCGAGGTGAACCCGGCGTGGGAACCCGACGATCTGCAGTACGGGTACGCCGCTGGAACGAGCGCGCTCGCGCTGGACGGCGGAACGGTGGAGTTTCACATCGTGCCGACGGTCGTCGGGGGGCCGGCGCGCATCATCGCGCTGCCGGCCTCGACGGAAGTACGGGTAGCCGGCGGGATCGTCACCTCGTACGCCACGATGCTGCAGATCCAGCGCGATCCGGTGCGCAACGACTTCACCTTCGAGGGCCGCGTCGCCGCCGGTGCCGAGCAATCGTTCTGGCGGCCCGTGACCGGTCTGCCGCAGTACGCCGCCGACGTCGCGCACGTGATGCTGCGCCAGCGCGGGATCACCGTTCGCGGCGGGGTACAGACCGGGATCGCGCCGGTCGCACCGTTCGTGCTGTGGCGCCACCGCTCGGCGCCGCTGCGCGAGATCGTCCCGCAGATGATGCTGATCTCGGACAACCATTACGCGGAACAGCTGCTGCGCGCGGTCGGCGCGACGCACGGAGGGGGCACCGTGGCGGGCGGCGCGGCGCTCGAGCGCGCGGTGATGATGCGCGACGGCGTGCCGCAGGGTGGGCTGCGCATCGTCGATGCCAGCGGCCTCGCGCCGACCGACCGCATCGCACCGCTCACCCTCGCGATGCTCTTGGTGCGCACGGCGGTCGAGCCGGTGGGGCCGGTGTTCGTCCGCTCGCTGCCGCGGGTGGGGATCGAAGGAACCGTGCGCTGGCACCATCTCACCGACGCCTTGGGCCGGGCGCGAGCCAAGAGCGGGCACATTGAGAACGTGAACGCGCTGGCGGGATACGTCGAGACGCGGCGGCACGGACGGGTCGCGTTCGCGTTCATCCTCAACGATCGCCGCGCGGACGACGGACCCGTCTACGCTGGAATCGACCGCGCGCTCGACATCCTGGCGCGCAGCTGACAAGAGAGGGAAGGAGACCACCATGCGCACGACGGGCCTCGACGCCGATTTGCTCGCGCGAGTTCTGGCGCGCGCGCTGCGGCGCGGCGGCGATTTCGCCGACGTGTTCTTCGAACATCGGCTCGTGCAGACGTTCCGGCTCGAGGATGGGCGGATTCGCGAGGCATCCTCGAGCGTCGTGCGCGGGGTCGGCGTTCGCCTAGTCGTCGGCGAACGGGCAGGTTTCGCGTATTCGGACGATTTGGACGAGCGCTCGTTGCTGCGGGCGGCCGAGGCCGCGAGCTTGATCGCGCGCGACGGCCGCGCTCCGGGTTCCGTCGCCGAGTTCACCGCGCTGGCCGCGCCCGCGCTCTACGAGCCGCATCCGGACGAACCGGCCGACTCGGCGCGGTATGTCGATCTGCTGGCGCGCGCGGACGTCGCCGCGCGCGGGTACGATCCGCACGTGGCGTCGGTCAACGCCTTCGTCACGGACGAGCTGCAGTACGTGCAGATCGCGACCAGCGACGGACGGATCGTCGCCGATCGCCGGCCGCTCGTTGCTCTCGGCGTGCAAGTCGTCGCGAAGGACGGCACGCGGCGCGAGAACGGCTACGTCGGCGACGGCGGACGGACCGCGATCGACGTGTACGACCGGCGCACCCCCGAATCGATCGCGCGCGAGTCGGCGCGCATCGCGACGGTCAAACTCGACGCGCGCGACGCGCCGGCCGGAGAGATGCCGGTCGTCATCGGGCCGGGCGGCGGCGGCGTCCTGCTGCACGAGGCGGTCGGCCACGGCCTCGAAGCCGACTTCAACCGCACCGGGACGTCGCTCTACAGCGGACGCGTCGGCGAGCGCGTGGCAAGCGAACTCGTGACGATCTACGACGACGGCGACCTGCCGGGCGAACGCGGCACCATTGCGGTCGACGACGAGGGAACGCCCGGCGGGCACAAAGTGCTGGTCGAAGCGGGAATATTGCAGGGCTACATGCAGGACCGTCTCAACGCGCGCTTGATGGGCGTCGCCTCGACCGGCAGCGGACGGCGCGAATCGTTTCGCGTCCTGCCGCAGCCGCGCATGTGCAACACGTACATGCCGAGCGGAACGTCGACGCCGGAGGAGATCGTCGGCTCGATCGAGCGCGGGCTGTACGCGACGTCGTTCAGCGGCGGTCAAGTCGAGATCAGCAAGGGCGACTTCGTCTTCATGATCGCGGAGGGCTATTTGATCGAGAACGGTCGAATCACGGCGCCGGTGCGCGGCGCGACGCTGGTCGGCAACGGACCGCAGGCGATGGAGAAGGTCACCATGGTCGGGAACGACGGACGGCTTGCGAATCGCTCCTACACGTGCGGCAAGGGCGGACAGCGGGTGCCGGTCGGGGTGGGGATTCCGACCGTCAAACTGGCGTCTTGCACGGTCGGCGGGACAGCGCGATGAACGACGTGCGTGACGAGGCGCTGGCGCTCGCCGACGAGACGATCGCCTTCCTGCGCGCCGCCGGCGCGAGCGACGCCGAAGCGACGGTGTCGGTCGTCGACCGTTTCTCGTGCGAGGCGCGCGGCACGGAACTGACCAAACTGCAGCGCTCACGCGGACGCACACTGTCGGTGCGCGCCTTCGTCGGGACGCGGCGCGCGGCATTCTCCACCACCGACGTGAGCCGCGACGGCATCGCCGCGCTCGCGCGGAACGCGGTCGCGGCGGCGGCGTTCGTCGGCGAGGACCCGCACGCGGGGCTGCCGGAAGCCTTCGCCGACGACGGCGTTTGCGATCACGACTTGTTCACGGTCGCGCCGGACGTCGCGGAACGCGACGACGAGGAGAAGATCGCCGAGGCGGTCGGAATGGAGCGCGCGCTCCGCGAGGCGGACGTGCGGATCACGAACTCGCAAGCATCGCGCGTCGGCGATACGGTCGCCTCCTGGGCGCTGGCGAACACGCGCGGCTTCCGCGGCGTCACCCAGGGAACGACCGTCTCGCGCTCCGCCGCGCCGATCGCGCAGGACGGCGACCGCAAACGGATCGGCAACTACGGCACGGCGGCGCGCGGCTGGGCGACGGCCGAACCGGCGCAGGCGGTCGCGCTGCACGCGGTGCACCGCGCGCTCGCGCTGTGCGGCGCGCGCAAGCCTGCGACGATGCGCGTCCCGATCATCTTCGAACGCGACGTCGCAGCGGCGGTGATCGCCGACGTGTTCTCGGCGTTGAGCGCCGCCAACGTCGCGACCGGCAACTCGTGGCTCGCCGAGCGGATCGGCGAGCGGATCGGCAGCGAGCGGGTGACGATCGTCGACGACGGACGGTTGCGGGGCGGCCTCGGAACCTCGCCGTTCGACGCCGAGGGAACGCCGACGCGCGAGACCGTCGCGTTCGAGGGCGGCGTCCTGCGGACGTATCTGAGCGACGTCTATTGGGGACGCCGGCTCGGGATCGCCTCGACCGGAAACGCCGCCGGCGGCGGCGTCGGCGCGAACAACCTGTTCCTCGCGCCGGGGAACGGCACGCTCGACGACCTCGTGGCGAACACGGAACGCGGCGTGCTCGTGCTCGACACGATCGGCTTCGCGACGGAACACGCGAGCGGCGTCTACAGCCGCGGCGCGCGCGGCATCTACATCGAAGACGGTGCGCCGGCGTACCCGGTCGACGAGTTCACGATCTCCTCGACGCTCCCCGAGATGCTGGCCGGCATCGACGCGGTCGCAGGCGATCTGCGCTTCGACGGAACGATCGTCTCGCCGTCGTTCCGCGTAGCCGAGATGACGGTTGGCGGGAGCTAGGGCACCGCATCGCGGAAGAGGCCGGTCATGCTGCATCCGCAAGCCCGTGCGTTTCTCGATCAGATCGCCGCGCTGAACCGACCTCCGATCGAGACGATGCCGCTCGCGGACGTCCGCGCGCTCTTCGAAGACTCGTTTTCCCGGCTGGCCGGTTCGCCGGTCGAGGTCGGCCACGTCCAGGACGTCCTTGCGCCCGGGCCGCGCGGCCCGATCCCCGTGCGCGTCTACACGCCGCTCGGCGCGAGCGGCGTGCTGCCGCTTTTCGTCTTCTTTCACGGCGGCGGATACGTATGCGGCAGCCGCAACAGTTACGACGCGGTCTGCCGTCTGCTGACGCAGGAGAGCGGCTGTGTCGTCGCGTCGGTCGACTATCGTCTCGCGCCGGAGTTTCCGGCGCCGGCACCGTTCGAAGATTCCTACGCCGCGTTCGTCTGGCTGGCCACGCACGCCGCGGAATTCGGTGCCGACGGCACGCGCATCGCAATCGGCGGCGACAGCGCGGGCGGCGGTTTGGCCGCCAACGTCGCGCTGAAAGCTCGCGACGCGAACGGGCCGGCGATCGCGCACCAGTTGCTGGTGTACCCGAACGTCGAAAACGATGTGGTCAGCGAGTCGTACAAGGCATACGCGGAAGGTCACTTCCTCACGGGCGAACGCATGGCGTTCTACTGGAAGTGCTACGTTCCGCAGCCCGAACTGGAGCAGCAGCAATACTTGCAGGCGACGAGCGCGTCAACGCTGCGCGGTCTGCCGCCGGCGACGATCGTCCTGGCCGAATGCGATCCGCTCTTCAGTCAGGGCGTCGCGTACGCGGAACGCCTGCGCGCGGACGGCGTGCCGGCCGAACTGCGCGTGTACGACGGCATGATCCACGCGTTCTTCTCGTTCATCGGTCTCTTCCCGCAAGGCCGAGAAGCCGTCATCGCCGCGGGCCGCACCGTAGGAGAAGCACTCGCGCCCGTGTCACGCTGAGCACATCCTTGACACGGTCCGCGCAATGAGGTCCGCGAAGGCGGCGCGGATCTCGGCGACGTCGATCGCTAGCGTGTCGGGGCCGACGGCGAGTTCGAACGACCAGACGTTGGGGTCCGGTGTGGCGGTGAGGTTCGGGCCGAAGAGCTGGATGCCGTGCGCGGCCTCGACCGCGTCGCGCGCCGCGAAGAGCGCGGTGCGGTCGCCGCGCAGGAACACCGCGAACGCGTTGCACGCCGGCGGGTCCGTGCTGACGCCGATTCCGGGGACCTCGCGCAGCGCGGCCGCGATCAGCGCGGCGCGCACGTGGTACTCCGCCATGCGCGGAAGCTCGCGGCGCAAACCTTCGCGCGCGGCGACGGCGTACGGGTAGGCGCGATAGGGAATCGAGCCGGCGCGCTCGATCCACACGCGCGCGGCGGCGATCGTCTCTGCGTCGCCGGCGAGCGCGGCGCCCGCGAGGCCCTGCAAGCCCTTGTAGAACGAGACGTACACGGTGTCGGCGAGCGCGGCGATCTCGGCCGGCGTGCGGCCGTAGCCCGGCGCGGCTTCCCAGAGGCGGGCGCCGTCGAGATGGAACGCCGCGCCGAGACGGCGGGTCACATCGCCGATCGCGACGAGTTCGTCCCAGGGCGGCACTCGATACCCAGCGCGGCGCAGCGGAAGCTCGACGACGACCGCGGCGAGCGGTTCGCGCACCGCCTCGACGTCGGCGGCGCTGAAGGGCGTATTGAGCGCGCCGACCCGCGCGACGCGCAAGCCGTAGAGCGTGCCGATGGCGTCCTTTTCGTCCTCGACGATGTGCGAGCGCGGGTGCGCCGCGACCGCCGTGCGGCCGCGCCGGTCGGCGTGCACGCGCAGCGCGGAGAGTTGCGCCGCCTTGCCGCTCACCGCGAAAATCGCGGCGTCTTTCCCGAGCAGCGCGGCGACCTCGCGCTCGAGGTCCGTGATGACGGCGCCTTCGCCGTACTGGTCCGTTTCGGTATCCGGGGCAAGCGCCTCGCTCAAGCGGCGCAGCTCGCCCGCGGCATCCCGCGTGCCGCGGCGAGAAAGAAAGCGCAGCGCGCGTTGTTCTTCGATCACCCGGCGCGTCTTCGACGCCCTAAAGGGATGACCGGTTTGCGGGGGCGGGAGCGGAACGCACCGTCGGCACGCGCCGGACCGACGAGACGGCCTCGATCTCGTACACCTCGACCGGTTCGCGCTTTCCGCGCACGGGCTGCGCGCCGAGCGAGCGCATCCGATACCGGTCGGCGTCGCGCACGGCGCGAATCACGTCTTGGGTCGCGACGACCGGCACGGCCATCCGCTTCGAGAGGCCTTCCACCCGTTTGGCGGTGTTGACGGTGTCGGAGACGACGGTCGTGTCGATGTGCAGCGCGTCCCCGACGGCGCCGAAGGTGACCGGGCCGGTGTGCAAGCCGACGCCGATCTCGATGATCGGTCCCGTGGTTTCGCGGTTGAGATCACGCACGGCGTCCTGCAGCGCGAGCGCCGCGTCGAGCGCGTCTTCGACGTTGCGCGGAAAGAGCGCCATGTAGCCGTCGCCCAGATACTTGTCGACGCTGCCGCGGTGGTCGCGGATGACGCGGGCGGAACGGGCGAAGAAGCCGGCGATCAAGACGAAGGCCTCCTCAGAGGACAGCGTCTCGGTCAGCGCCGTCGAATCGCGGATGTCGGCGAACAGTACGGTCATCTGTTCGGTTGCGCGGTCGCCCAGTGCGACGTCGGCGAGCGACGTGCGGCCGAGACGATCGACCAGCGTTCGAGGCAGAAAGCGGCCTTTGGCCGCGCTCTCGCGTTCGAGCGCCGCCCACAGCCGCGCCGGGCGGTCGCGCGTCGCGCTGACGATGCTCTGAGCGAACCGTGCCGCGCCGGCCAGCCCGACGACCAGCCAGACGCCCGCCAGGACGCCGTCGATGTCGACCGCGGCGATCGCGGCGCCTATCAGGGCTGCTGCTGCCGATTCGGCCGCCTCCCGGCGGCGGCGCAAGGCGGGGCCGGTCGCGAGCGCGACGATGGCCAGCGTGGCGAGAGCGCCGATGCCGGCCGCAGTGAGCGGGCTCATGATCTGTAGGATGCCCCGATCGAGGCGGAATCGTCGACGGCCGACCGCCTTATCGCAATGCTCCCCGAGGCAGCGAACGTTCGACCGGGAATCCATAGGACACGCGTGCCGGGACACCGTACCGGATGTACGATGGCCAACGCACCTTCAATCGGCACGCAGCTCGTCATGCGCTTGGAGACCCCGAACACGCCGGGGTCCTTTGGTATCCTCGCCTCCGCGATCGGCGACGCCGGCGGGATGGTCGGGGCGGTAGACACGCGCACGGTCGGTAAATCCACGATCGTTCGGGACGTCACCGTCGAGGTTCGCAGCGAGGCCGTGGGCGACGACGTGCGGCGCGCGATCGAGCGCCTCGAGGGCGTGCGCATCCTCAACGTCTCCGACGCGACGTTCCTGGCCCACCTGGGCGGCAAGATCCGCACCGGGATCACGCGCCCGGTCAAGACGCGCCAAGATCTCTCGACCGTGTACACGCCGGGCGTCGCACGCGTCTCAAGCGCGATCGCCAAGGACCCCGACAAGGCGTACGCGCTGACGATCAAGCGCAACACCGTGTGCGTGCTGACCGACGGCACCGCGGTGCTCGGTCTGGGCGACATCGGCCCGTACGGCGCGGCGCCGGTGATGGAGGGCAAGTGCATGCTC
>JAQBPL010000300.1 GCA_028287545.1 Vulcanimicrobiota bacterium
CGGCTGGGAGCCCGGCTTCTGGTGGGGTCAGTGGGTGTCGTTCACCCCGTACGTGGCCGCTGTGTCGCTCGGGGTGGTACTGCTGGCGGCCCTCCAGGCCTCCGCGACTCCGAAACGCCCCGCCACAGCACCACACCCGCCCCCCGCCTCTCGGCACGATCGCTTCGCTCCGTGGGGCGCGATGGGGGTGGGGACGTTCCGTCAATAAAAAAAATGCAAACTCTAGCAGGGCGGCGCGCTGAGGCGCGCCGTCTCCATGCGACGACGTTCCGCCCGCCACGATCGTGTCCGCCACGATCTTGCAAAAATAAGGCGGGTGGGGGCCTCCGCCTCGATCGCCATTCGGGGTGTGCGCCGCTTGCCGTGCCCGACGGAGCGAAGCGATCGTGCCTGGGTTGGGCGGGGGGTAGGGTGCGATGGCGGGGCGTTTCGGAGTCGCGGAGGCCTGGAGGGCCGAGAGCGACGGAGAACCGAGCGACCGGAGCGCATGGATGCGCGCAGGGAGCGTCCCCGCCATCACACCCTACCCCCCGCCCAACCCCGCCACAATCCCAAAAACCACCATTGGAGACGAGAAAGAGCCGTGCACACCCGCGCACGGCTCTTTCTCGGCCCACACCCAGTCGGGCTACCCTCGCGCTGCTTGCCTTCCCCGGTTGGTTCGCGGCGCTTCCAGCATTTTGATCATCGCGTCGACCACGGTGGCGTCCCATTGGGTGCCGCGGCCTTCGCGGAGGATGGCCATCGCATCGCGTTGCGCGATGGCCGGACGATACGGACGGTCGGAGATCATCGCGTGGAACGCGTCGGCGACGGCGACCACGCGCGCTTCAAAGGGGATCTGGTCGCCCTTGAGCATGTCGGGATACCCTTGGCCGTCCCAGCGCTCGTGGTGCGCGCGCACGATCGGTGCGTACTGGGCCAGGGCGGGGAGCTCGGCGAGGATCTCCGCACCGAAATCGGAGTGGCGCTGCATCGTCACCCATTCGGCGTCGGTGAGCGGGCCCGGCTTGAAGAGGATCGCGTCGGGCGTCCCGATCTTGCCGATGTCGTGAAGGATGCCGGCCTTGACGATGAAGTCGGTCTGGGCCGACGACAAATTCAACGCTTCGCACAGCCGCCGGCACCAGGCGCCGGTCGCGTGCGAGTGGGCGCAGGTTGCCTCGTCGCGGGCCTTGAGCATCGCCAGAACGCCGTCGACGACACCATTCGCCGTCCGCTGCGGCGCATCGAAACGCGGGCCGGGAGCGAGCGGGAACGCCTCAGCGACGTTGGTTTTCACGATCTCGAGGAAGACCAGCAGGGCCGAAAAGTCCAGGTGCAGCGACTCTCCCGCTTCCGCCGTGATATCGCACGTGGCGATGACGACGTCGCGGATCGCGGAGGGCGTGTAGGCGCCGTGCGCCATGCGAGCCCAGGAGACGACGGGTTCGGGGCTGGCGGCCTCCGTGGCTTGTCCGAGCGCCGCGACGAGCGAGCGGATGAGCAACGAGGAAACCGAGGTCAAACCGCGCGCGCCCAACCGCTCGAGCACCAGATCCGCTACTGCGGTACGGTTCTCGACCAGATGACGCGTCAAGGCTCTTCGGCCTTCCATCGTTCCGTCCAACACCCGGTTTGCTACGGTCAGCCGATCGTGGGCGGATAGGTGAAGACGATGGCTCCGGCGATGGCGATGACGGCGAACGTAAGCAAGATAGTGCTCCAGGCGGCGTTGAGTGGCGACACCACAACGCTATCAGGGAGTGAGGCCGGCCACACTCGTCCGAAAGGACGAGCCCGTTACACGGCTAGACGATCTCTTTGCGTCGAGCCAGCGCGACCGCTTCGCCGCGGCTCGCGGCGCCGAGCTTGCGGAGAATGGCCGACACGTGGGTTCGGACCGTATTCACGGTCCGGTGTTGTTCGTCGGCGATCGCTTGGTTTGTCAGCCCGAGCGCCATGCTGCGGAGAACCTGCACTTCCGCGGCGGTAAGACCTTCGCGATTCTCAAGCCCCGCGTCCTCGCGAGGCGGAGCGGAGACGGCTTCGATGAACTGGGCCAAGCCCGCCTGACTGGCAAGACGCATTTCGCGAAGGGCGCCTTCCACGGCGTCCGGCGCCCGGTCCTGAAGGCCGTTGAGGACCGCATCGAAGCTCGCCAAGTCGGCCCGCCGATAGCGGATCGCCCGCAGCATGCGGTGGGCGGCGGTATTCTTTCCGATCAGCGCGGTGGCGAGAATCGCAAACCGCTCGGCGAGTGCGCGCGGGCGGTCGAACATCGGGTTCGGATCGGCATCTCGCGCCACGGCGGCCTCGTATTCCGCGAGCGCGGAAGACGCTGCGGCGGCCTCGCCCGCAGCGGCGGCAACGATCGCGAGGAGCGCCAGCTTAACGCGATTCTGAGGGGGCAGCAACTCGGACTCTCCCGCCGCCGTTGCGACGGATTTTGCTTCGAGGAATCTCCCTTGCCAGCCGAGCGAGATGATCCGCCCGAACAAGAGTCCGTAGAATGCGACCGGACCGCGATAGGAAATCGAAGCCAGCTCGCGCTCGATCTCGGTGAGGCGCTCGGCATTGCCGCGCTCCGCCTCCTGCTGCATGAGCACCCGCAGACCGAAGGCGCGCATGTACGGGTCGCCGGCCTTCTCCGCGTTGGCCGCGGCCTGGGTGGCGAACCAAACCGCGCCCGGTACCCGACCGGCCGAGGCGTGCATGGCGCAGAGCGTGCCGCACATGCGTGCGGCCAATCCGAAGGCGCCGATTTCGGTCGCCAGACGAATGCCCTCACGCGAGTGCGATTCGAGCGCCTGCTCGTCGGAGTCGTAGAACGCGACGGCGGCGGCCCGGCTGAACGTGCGCGCGCGCAGCTCGTCGTCGCCGTAGTCGGCGATTTCCAACGCGAGCCGGATCGCATCCCGAGACTCCACCATCCGGCCGGCGGCGGCGTACGTCGCTGCCAGAATACTGAGAACGTGCGCCCGCTGCGTCACGTCGATCTTGTCGTGTTCGAGCAGTTCTTCGAGGAGGCCAATCGCGTCGATGCGTCCGCGCTGCTGCATGAAGATTCCGTAGCGCGCAATGACCTTGACGCGGAAGTCGAAATCGGCTGCGCGCTCGATCGAGGCCGCGTACCATTTCGCGGCTTGTTCTACCCGGCCGTGACTCTCCTCGAGTGCCGCGCGAACGCCGAGAATCTCCGCGCTGCCGGCTAACCGAGGAGGCGGAATGGCACGGAGCGCGCGCTCGACCGTGTCGGTGTGGCCGCGTTCCAGCAGAGCGAAGTTGACGCAGACCAGAACGCGCTCCACGTCGCTCTCCGCACCCGCGTCGATGTACCGCTCCAGCGCGGTGCCTTCGAGATGGACGGCCTCCAGGACGCGGCCGGCGCGGATTCGCGCTTGGCGCAGCGCGTCGTCGCCTTCGAGCGCGACTTGGCGTTCCACGAAGTCACGAAACAGATCGTGCAGCTTGTAGACGTTCGGCCCGAGGACCGTGATGAAGGCGACGCGCTCCCGCAGCGTCTCGATGATGGAGCGCGCGTCGTCGAAACCGGCCGCGACCGCGAGCTTGACTTCGAGCCGCGGCAGGAACGCGGCCATGCGCAGGAAGTCGCGAATCGTTCCGTCGAGCGAATTCCACACCTGTTCCGCGAGGTACCGGTACACCATCTCGCGCGTTCCGGCGGACACCGCGCGCAGGTCGCTGGCGCGCGTCGACGTGCGCAGCGCGAACGCCAGCGCGGCGGGCCATCCGTCGGTGAGTTCCAGGATCGCGGTGAGCTCGTCGTCGCGAACCGCGATGCGGGTGGAGCGCGCGCTGCGCTTCGCCTCATCGAGATCGAAGCGCAGATCGACCGCGTCGACGACGAGATCGGATTCGCCGTAGGCGAGCCATGAAGCGATCGGCAGTTGCAGCGGGCTGCGCGAGACGAACAGCCAGCGCGGCCCGTCGCGCGTCCGATCGACGAGCGCGACCAAAAACTTGGAGATTTCGGGATCCGTCTCACCGACGTGCAGATCGTCGATCACGATGAGCGTCGATGCGGTGCGGACGTGCGTCGCGGCCCAGGTCGCGAGGTCGCGGCCGGGCGTCGCGGTGTCGCGAATTCCTTCGAGCGCCGTAGCCAGCGAACGGCGCAGACCCGGGCCTACGACTTCGAGCGCTTCGGCAAACCCGCGGACGAACGGAACCAGCGCCGTCGCTTCGGAGGGAACGTCGTAGATGACGGACGAGGGGACGGTTGCCAAGAACTGGCGCACCGCAACCGATTTTCCGAAGCCTGCGGGCGCGATGATCGTGGCAATGCGGTACTGCGCAGCGGCGGCCAAACGCTCGAGAACGCGTGGTCGATCGATCGGCTGGAAAACTCCGCCGAGATCGGGACGTCCATCGGGAGCGATACTCCGGATCACGGAAACCTTACGGTACTCTGGGCAGGCAGGACGCACCTCGTCCTAAGAGATACGGAGGACGGCTTTTTTTGCGCCCGTTCGATGCCGTGCGCTGGGTACGACGAGAGGCATGACGAGTGCCGACGCTTGCGCGCACAGGGCGTGCCTTTGCACGAAGCCGTATCCGCCGCAGGCGCAGGCGGCATCGACCGAGCGAATCGATCCGAGCGGCGAGTTCTGCTGCCGGCGGTGCCGCGAGCAAGAGGCGGCTGCGCTCGGCGACGGCGGCTGCGAATGCGGGCATCCGAAGTGCAACGCGGACGCCGACTACGGCATGCCGCCGTTATAGGGAGCGGGGAAGCGTCAGCTGCGCTCTCGGGAGACGAGCCGCAGGTATCGGCGCGGCTCGAACGAGCCGTCGCCGTCGATGCGGCGGAACGCTTCTTCGCGAATCTGCCCGGCGAGTTCGCGTCGCTGGCGCATCGCCGTCTCCAGCTCACGGAAGGCGCGTTCGAAATCGTCGCCGTCGAGCGTCGCGATCTGTTTTTTGAGCCGGTCGATCTGGCTGCCGAGGTGACCTTGCAGCTCCTGACTCACCTCGCGCTCCGTGTGCTGGATGCGGGTGAGCAGCGCGTTGAGTTCCTCGACCGTGGGCAGGCCGAAAGCAGCTCGCGCCGGCTCCTGGTTATGCGGGGCGGCCGAGCGGATCGAGCGCGGCTTGTTCGTCGGGCGCGGCGCGTCGAAGTCGGGGTAGAGCCGGATGATCGACTTGATCCGCTGCGGACCTTTGGGCGACTGGAGGCCCTCGGCGATCCCGGCCATGATCAGGCGCGAGCGCAGGGCCGTGTCGTTGATGACTCGCAGATGCTGCGGGTCGAGGCCAACCGGCCGGCGGTTACTGCCGAAGAAGTCCTCGTCTCGAGCTAAAGGCAGGCTCATGGCCTTTTGCCAGAGACTTGCGCGTGCGCTGCGAGTTCCGTTCACAAGTAACCCGGTTACTGTTCCGGTTACACGTTACCTTCGTCGAGAACCCCGGCTTCACGCAACTCCGCCTCGGTGATCAGATGTTCCGCCGCGACCATCCCGGTGGCGTCGGCGTTGATGATGGCGTCGTCGAGGTCGTCGTTCTCGAGGAAGTCCTCGATCTTCGACTTGGGCTCGGAGGCGGATTCGTCGGCGGGGTCGAGTTCGGTGCGATCGTCGGTCATGTTGTTCTCTACCCGTCCCGACCGGCTGCGATAGGGGACGGTCCAGGCTCTCAGGAAGCCGCGCGCCATGCTGATTCGTCTAATGCGCTGCGTTTTTGCGGTCGCGTTGCTGAGTTCCGTCACCGCCGCGGCGGGTGCCGTCGCGCCGTTCGATTTCGACAGCACGCCTGGTCGACTGCCGAAGACGGTGGTCCCGACGGACTATCAGATCGCGATCGTGCCGAACGTGAAGGCTCGCAAACTCGCCGGGACCGAGACGGTAACGCTGCGGGTGCGAAGCGCGACGGATCGCATCACCTTCAACACGCTCGGGATGACGCTGCACGACGTGCGGTTCGACGGTGTTCCGGTGGCCCGCGTGAACACGGAGAACGCAAAGCAGCTCACGACGCTGACGCTGGCGCGACCGGCGCCGGCCGGGATCCATCGGCTGACGCTCGCCTACGACGGCACGATCACCGATTCGCCGGCCGGACTCTTCGCGCAGGACTACCGCAAGCCCGACGTTTCGGTCGGCACGATGCTCTCGACGCAGTTCGAATCGACCGACGCGCGGCGCATGTTTCCGGCGTGGGACGAGCCCGCGTTCCGTTCGACCTTCGCGCTGAGCGTCACGGTGCCGGCGGCGTGGAACACGATATCCAATACACCGATCGTCGCGCGGACCGTTCGCGGAACGCTGGCGACGACGACGTTCGCGCGCACGCCGCGCATGCCGACATACCTCGTCGTGTTGGCGGCCGGTGACCTGCACGCCATCGGCGGCGTCGGCCCCGACGGCGTCAAGCAGAACGTGTGGGCGGTCAACGGCGACGAGCTGAACGGCCGCTACACGCTGGCGAGCGCGGAGCAGATTCTCGGCTACTACGACGAGTATTTCGGCGTGCGCTTTCCGCTCTCTAAGCTCGACCACATCGCGATCCCCGGCGGCTTCGGCGGCGCGATGGAAAACTGGGGCGGGATCACGTACAACGAGTCGATCATCAT
>JAQBPL010000024.1 GCA_028287545.1 Vulcanimicrobiota bacterium
CCAGAAAACGCCCCGCCTCGAAGGAGTCCAGCGCGCGCCGCGCAGCATCGACATGCCGATCGACGTACTCGATCGCCGACATGACCTTCGGATCGAACTTGCGCGCCAGCACGGCGGCGACGTCGGGGTCGACGCCGGCGCGAACGAGCGCATCGTAGACGCTCATGATTGCGTCGCCCACGGGCACTCGGCGGCGTGCAGCTCGCGGGCGATGCGCGGCGGGTTGCCGGGGCACATGCACGGCGGGACGTCGCCCCGCTTCGCACGATCGACGAGCGACTCGATCTTTTGACCGCGTGGCAGGCGCTCGCGCGGAGCGAGGAGGCTCCGGTATTGCGCGCTGGCGGGGTCGAGGTGTGTTTGGGCCATGCTAGCGGGCCTCCGTTGTGGCGAGCGAAAGCGGCGCTTCCGCGAAATAGTCGACGTGCGTGTCCACGACGGCGTGCTCGCTGCCGGGGAATCCCGAGACGACCGTGCAGCCCGTGAATGCGAGCCAGCGTCCGCCATCGGCGTCCACCGCGTCGCTCTTCAGCCAACCGAAGATTTCGCTGCGCCCGAAGCGGACGTGATAGCGGCGGCCGACGCGCGTTTTGCCGATCTGTACGGCCATCAGACGCGCGCCGCGTTCGGCAGATACTGGAACCCGAACGCATCGCAGAGAATCTGCAGCGCGTCCTCGACCTGGTTGTCGCCGTTGCCACCGTGCTGGATCGCGTGATCCGCGCTCGTGAGGACGGATCGCGCCCACACGATCGCGAGTTGACGGTAGCAGGGATCACAGACCGACGTGGGATGGCCCTTGAGCGAATTCTCCCACGCGTCGCGTTCGGCTTTCGTGAGCTCGTGCGCTTTCGCGTGCGCGCCGCAGACGAAGCCGCAGCAGGTGTTCTCGGCGCGGTTGTTCCCGCAGGCGTCGTCGCCATCGTAGGCCGCCATGCACGTTTCGCGTGCCGCCGCGTGCTGGGTCAGCATGTTGGACATCAGCAGGAAGCCTCCGCGATCATCTCGTCGGTGACGTCCATCGACGCAGCGAGCGTCGACGGCGCGCACGACGTGCACGTCACCGCTTTCTCGGCCAGCGCCGGCGCGGACAGCCGCACCGTGCACAGCGTGACGAGCGGCGACGGGCTGCGAAACGTGCGCGCCTCGGTGAGGTGCACGCCGTAGTGATACGTCGACGCGTAGTGGATGAGCGATGCACCGCCGCCCGTGACGCGGACGAAGGCGAGGGGGTTCGCAGCGGGGCGCAGCTGCACGATCTCGGCGGGCATCAGCGATGCGCCTTGCAACGGCAGCGACGCGCGCCGACCTGGCTGCCGGACGTGTTGTTCTGGGCGGCCTTGACGGACTTGCCGGTCTTGTCGCAGCCGGGTTGTGCGCAGCGCTTCTTGGTCGCCATTACGCCGCGGCCTCGAACGTCGACGCCGCGGGCGGCGGGCAGAACGGGCAAACACCGAAGCGCAGACGCGCGCCGTGACGCGGGCAGAACGTCCGCGCGTCGCGGCCGACTTCAATCGTCGGCGAGAGCCGGCGCACCGCGATGCTGCTGCTGAGCGTTTGAGATTTGTGGACAGGTGATAGAATCATCGAGAACGCGCTCCAATCGCGTTGCTCGGGGCTCGATCGTCGTGCGGTGATCGGGCCTCGAGCGTTTTAGGCGGTGATCTGTTGGGTCTCGCGCTCGCGCGCGGCGGCAGTCTCGGCATCGCGGCGCGCCTTGTTCCGCGCAGCGACCTCGACCAGCAAATTGACGAGCGGCACGGCCTCAGCGCCGAGCGGAATCTTGCGGCGGCGCGGGCGCGGCTCGGCCTTCACGCGGCGGCCTGACGAGCGGCGCCGGTGCCCGACTCGCTGGCTTCGTACAGCGCGCGCGCTTGAGGGATGACGTTGAAAGCGAGGTCGCCGCAGCGCTCGATCATCGCGTCCGACAGGCGCACCATCGACTTGATGACGCGGCGGAGATCCGAGAGTCGGACGACCTTCTGCTGAGCCATCACACCGAGCAGCTGCGCCTGAACGTGCAGCTCGTTGTCGGCGTGGTAGAGCAGTGCGCCGTCGTGCTCGAGGCCGAGGATCAGCTCGACGGCCAGTTCGGCCTTGGCGACGTGCGCGGTCGTGAACGGACCGGCTTGCGGGCGCTGGTGACCCTGGCGGGTTACGCTGGCGCCATGATCAGAGCCGGGACGCTTGGCGTCAGAGCGGGACTGCGAGCCCTTGGCTGGGGCCGATTGGCTCACGCCGTGGGACTGGGCGGGTGCTACGGTCGCGGGGTGAGCGGCGCTAGGAAGCACGAGCCACCCCGGCGCGGCAGATCGCCTCAGCCGCGATGATCGCCGCGAGCTCGGCAACGTCCATCCGCAGCACTTCCGAGAGGGCCGGGAGCTCGTGAACCTCGGGATAGCTTTGTCCGTTGGCCCAGCGGTTCACCCGAGTACGGGTTGCGCCGACCTTTCGGGCGACCTCGGCCCGGTTGTACGGTTTCAGCAGGCCGGAAAGTGTGCTGTTCACAGCACATATGTACTGCCAACAGCGCGCGCGTGTCAAGCCGTGCAGTACATATTTCTGTGCCGTCCGTGAGACATTAGTGCCGTGGACGATGCATCCGACGCGTTTTGGACGCAGGATCGACGCGATGGCTTATCCGCAGCTCTGGCCGCGTGGATCGCAAGGAGACGCGTAAAGAAGGCCGTTTTGGCCCGCGAAACCGGCGTCGCCCGGGGCACCCTCGATCAGATTCTGAAGGGGAAAACCAATCCACGTCTCGAGACGCTGGCGCGGGCCGCGGAGTACCTTGGCACCAGCGCCGGGGCTCTCGTAGACGGCGAGTTACCGCCGCCGGCACCGCCCCAGGATCCTGACGTGATCGTGCTCGATCCGGGCTTCGCCGAGCGCCGGAGAACGCGCGTCAAGGTCGGTGATCAGCCAGGCTCGATCACGCTCGTCGTTCCCGAAAAGCTTCCTCCGCTTTTGCGGCAGGCTGTTCGCTGGTTTCCAATGCGGGACGAATTCGACGCTCTTCGCGAGGAGATTGCGGCGTTGCGACGGGATCGTCAAGTCCTTGCCGACGCGCTTCTCCAAGCCGTCGAAGCGTCTCCAGTCGACTCAACGCAGCGGCATCTGCCCCCCGCGACAGTCGAAGTGCTACGATTGCTCGCTCAGTCGGATTCCGATGAAGCGACGTCACAGCCATAGCGATGGGATCTAACAGCGATGGATCGCTCGGAGTCCGCTTGGTCGAGTCGTCGCTCACGATTCCGACCGTAACACGTTTCCGGCGTGCGTGGGTCAAACCTCGGCGCGGCGCCGGGAACAAGGTCGGCTGGTCGTCCATGACACCCCCGCCGGTCATCGGCGCCCCACCGGCGTCGTCAGTCGGCTCCGGCTGGCCGACCTCACCCTTGTCTCATAGCGCACGGCCAGATGCATGGCACTCGCATCACAGCCTGCTCGGCGGTGTAGGAGGACAAGCAATCAACCGATCCCCCTGTAATGGGGTGTACTTGGACACGGTATCGGCAGTCATGCCACTGTACGCTAGGACGAAAGCGAAAGTCGACGGGCCGACTCGGCAATTCCGTCACAAGCAAGCC
>JAQBPL010000317.1 GCA_028287545.1 Vulcanimicrobiota bacterium
TCTTGTTCATCGCGTGACTGACATTGTTTCCCGACATGGGACCCTTGCCGCACACGTCGCATCGCTTGGCCATAACAGAGCGAGTGTACCAAAAACCACCCCGGGCGACAAGGGCGCGCTCGCACCCGGGTCAGTCTCGCTCGCCTGCCTCGCCGCCCCCGCCCAGGCCGAAGCCCGTGAGCGCGAGCTCGACCTTCTTGGCTTGTCCGGCGGAGCGGGCTAGCAGGCCGGCACCCTCGGCGAAGGCGGTCATCGGGATCGCGACCGGGACGCTGGCCGTGGCGCCGGGCTCGATGTCCGCCGCCGCGCTGAAGGTCGCGAGGCCGAGCCGTTTGAGCGTCTTGGCGTCGTAGACGGTCACGCCGCCGTCGACCCGCCGGATCGCTCGGGTGCCTCGATTCGTCACCGTTACGACGAACCGCTCGACGACCGTATCCGGCCGCGTGACGTCGCGGGCCGATCCGCCGGCGATCCGCGCGACCTCGGCCCGCAGTCTCGCATCGGCGGCCCGGTCGTACTCGACGAGCTCCGCCTGCTTCGCGCGCAGCCGCGGGTCGAGCGTCGGACTCGGCGGCGCCTTCGCGTAGCCGGCGCGGTGCGCGCACGAGCACAGCGTGCACGCCAGCACCGCGCCGGCCAGAGCGCGGATCAGCACCCCGAAACGAACGCCACGCTCAACACCGGGTGGATTTCGATCCCGTTCGGTGCGACCCCGGTCTGTCCGTGCAGGAGATCGAACATCGGGACGCCGGTGACGTCGACGACGACGGTCTTCCCCGGGGCCGTGAACGACGACGGCGGGCTGCCGAGGCACGTGACGAACGCGTTGCGAGCGCTTTGATACAGCGAACCATACCCCGAGGTGCACGCGCCGGAACACGCGGACGACGGCGGTTCGATGATCATCGTTTCGCTCGGTTTGGTTGGGTCCGAGATGACGATGTGGTAGTCGTTGTCGGTCTCGGTCTTCCATCCGACGATCGTGCCGCGCACGCGAACCGCCTGCAGTTCCCACGGCGCGAAGCGCACGTTGTCCGACGACGACGAGAGACCCGACGGCACCGCGGCGTGGATCAGCGTGTCGACCGTGACGATCTGCACGTTGCGGTTCACTTGCGAAGCGTACGGGTCGCTCATCGTCTTCACGTGCCAGCGTTCGACACCGCACGAGGTGCCGCAGGTCGTCCCGCCGCCGGCTCCCGGCGTCGGAATCGGCGTTGGACCGCCGGCGGGCGTCGGCGTCGGGCTCGGCGTCGCGGTCGGCACGGGCGTTGCCGTCGGCTTCGGGGTCGGCGTTGCTGTCGCCACCGGCGTTGCGGTCGGCTTCGGTGTCGGCGTTGCCGTCGCGACGGGCGTCGGCGTAGCCGTGCCGGCTGGTGTCGGAGTCGGCGTCGGCGTGGGCGTGGCGCTGGTTCCGCTCAGGCTGACGTCGTCGACGTAGAGGATCGTGTACGTTGCGGTGTAGCCGTCGCCGTGCACGCCGAAATAGAGCCACAGGGTTTGTCCCGCGTACGCCGAGACGTCGAAGGTCTTCTGCGTCCAGCCAGTGCTCTCGTCGACCGCCTGCCACAACATCCGGACCGTCACGCCGGAGCTGTTCATGAGCTCCGCTTCCTGGTAGGCGTACGTCGTCGACGTCTCGTTCGAGAACCCGTAGTACCAGAACGAGAGCGTCCCGCCGGCCGGAATCGTCACCTGTTGGCATACGCCGGCGTCGCCGTTGATCTCGCCGGACGTGCTGCCGGCGGAACCGGCTCGGGCGGAGTAGGTTCCGGTGTGCGCGCGGGTGGTCGACATCGCCGCGTTGACGCTGCCGCACTGTGCCCACGAAGCGAACCCGCCCGATTCGAAACCGGGATCGCTCAGCAGGTTGGTCGCGAGCGGACGACGCTGTTGCGCATCGGCGGTCGTCACCGGCACGTGAATTTGGCGTGCCGTTTGGGTGCCGCGCGCCGGCGGGAGGCCGCCGCCTCCGTCGCCGGCCTTTCCGCCGCCGCCCCCGCCGCAGGCCGCAAGTATACAGGCGAGCACCATGCTCGAGCAGGCAAGCTTCGATCGACGCATTCCGAGAACACCGCTTCTTTCGCGCATCGTGTGGTCACGGAGCCAATGTCCCGAATCAGCCTTAAGCTCCTCTCGTTCGGCAATCCGATCGGGCACTTCGCGGCTTGGCTCACCCCGCAGGGCGCGAGGGGCCCGTGCCGGAACGCGAGGAGCGCTCCATGGCAGTCACCCAGCTCGATGGCCGGGCGTTCGAGAAATTCGTCGCCGCCGGGACGTACTTTTTGCGGAAGTATCGGGGCGTCCTCAACGACCTCAACGTCTTCCCCGTCCCCGACGGCGACACGGGTTCGAACATGTATCTCACGGCGAGGGCCGCGCTACGCGACGCGCATCCGGTCCGCGGCCAGACGCTTGCGGTCGTCGCCGCGGCAGCCGCCCACGGCTCGCTGCTCGGCGCGCGCGGAAACAGCGGCGTCATCCTCTCGCAGATGCTGCGCGGGTTCGCGCACAGCGTCCGTCATCGCGACGCCATCGACACCTTCCAGCTCTCGCTCGCCATGCGTGAGGCGGTCGCCGCGGCGCGCGCGGCGCTGACAAAGCCCGTCGAGGGGACGATCCTTTCGGTCGCGGGCGCCGCAGCCGATGAGGCGTACCGGCTCGCCGTCCGCGAGCCCGATTTCTACCGGTTGGCGAACGCCGTGCTGCGGGCGGCCAACGATGCGCTCGAACGGACGCCCGAGCAGCTCCCAGCCTTGAAGGAAGCCGGGGTCGTCGATTCGGGGGGCGCCGGATTCTGCTACTTCTTGGAAGGCGCGCTGCGCTTTATCCCCGAGACCTCAAAGCGCACGACGGCGTTCCCGCAGCGGCCCGTGCGGTCGGCCGTCTTCACCCGCCGGCAAACGGTCGGCGAGAACCGCTTCTGCACCGAGTTCGTGCTCGAGAACGCGACGATCGAGGCGCATCCGT
>JAQBPL010000227.1 GCA_028287545.1 Vulcanimicrobiota bacterium
GCGGCGTTCTTTTTGTTTTGGTTCGCGAACATCTTCGTGCTCGCGGCCGACTACATCGTCAACAAGGGCGCGCCGATCTTCCTCGTGCTGCGCTTCCTCGTGTTCCGCATCCCGCAGGCGACGCCGCTGGCGTTTCCGTTCGCTTGCCTCTTCGGCACGCTGCTCGGCTTCGGGCGGCTCATGGCGGACAACGAGATCAACGCGCTGCGCACCTCGGGCGTGTCCTTCGCGCGGATCATCCGCCTGCCGATCATCGCCGGCGCGCTGGTCGCGCTCGCGTCGTTCCTGGTGAACGAGCACGTAGCGCCCGTGGCGACCGATCTCTCGACCCGCAGCTTCTATCAGATCCTCTACAAGTCGCAGACGCTGCCGATCGAGCCGAACATTTTCCGTTCCGACCCTTCAACCGGGTACACGTTCTACATCCAATCGGTCGCCGCCGACGGCAAGACGATGCAGAACATCATGATCTATGAGCCGGATCGCACTTCGCCGTTCCAGCAGATCCTCACCGCCAAGGCGGCGCGCATCGAGGGAACCGAAATCGTGCTCGAACATGCAGTTCGCACCCAGATCAAGGCAGACGGGCAGATCGGCGCGGTCGACGTCGAAGCGAAAGAAGTTCGCCTTTCGCTGCCGATGGGCGATAACGGCCAGAATTTTCTGAGCAGTTCGTTCAACGATACATATACGATGGATACGAAGCGGCTCTCGCAGGACATCAAGTTCCGAAAACAGACCGGCCAGGGCGGCACCGACCTGGCCGGGCGTGAGCTCACGCTCGGTTCGAAGTATGCGTATCCATTCGCGTCCTTCATCGCCGTGATCATCGCCGTGCCGCTGGCCGTGCGCTTCGGCAAGAAGGGCCGAACGCTCGGCATCGTGCTTTCGGTCGTCGTGCTCTTCGTGTACTACGCGATCGTCGCGGTGGCCGGCGCATTCGGCCGCAACGGCTCGCTCGATCCGTATCTCGCCGCGTGGCTCCCGAACATCATCATGGCTCTCTCCGGCGGGTACCTGATCTGGCGTGAGGACCGGTGAGGGAAATCCTCCGTCGCGCCGGCGTGAGCTGCCTAGCGCTCTCGCTGGTGCTGCTTTCCACGCCGTCGCCGATCGCCGCCGCCGAAGACGACGGCGCGCGCGCCGTCGCGATGCTCCAGCTGTGCAGCGGCGGCGCCGCGGCTGACAAGCAGGTCGCGCAAGCCACGCCGTCAGCCTCATCGCCCACCCCGACTCCGAGCCCTTCGCCCACGCCGCTCATCGGGCCGCCGACTAGCTCCGGCGGACCCCAGGTCCTCGTTCCGCAGCCGCTCCCCACGCCGAAGGGTCCCTCGCCGGTCCCCTTGCCGTCGGCCTCGCCGGGCCCGTCGGGCTCGCCGCCCGGCCAGGTGATCGAGCAGGTCTCCGCACCCCCCTCGAGCTCGCCGCTCCCCGCCCCGACCGCCAGCGCCGGGCTCATCCCCTCGCCGACGCCCGCGGCCTCGGCCACGCCGCAGCCGGGCGAGACGCTCTCGCCGAACGACTACGCGATCCTGGGCGATCATCTCAGCGGCATCGACAAGCCCGGCGAGCCCAAAGACCTCGACGGACACGTCACCATCCTCTACCAGCAGGGCGTCCTGGGCGGCGACCACGCGCATTACGACGGCAAGCGCTACATCGACATCACCGGCCACCCGTTCGTCAAGAACGCCGCCGGCGACACGACGCTCTTCGCCGACTCGGTGCGGTTCGACACGACCACGCAGAAGGCGACGCTGATCAACGGACGCGGCGAGTCGACGCAAGGCGTCGAGCAAGGCAAACTGCACTTCAAAGGCACGACGATGGTGACCGACCGCGAGGGCGTCACGCACGTCGAGCGCGCGAACCTGACCACGTGCGAGAACCCGCGTGGCGGGTACCACCTCGAGTCGAAGACGCTCGACATCTATCCCGGCAACAAAGCCGTCGCGAAATCGGTCGTCGTGTTCCTCGGCGCGCTGGCGATCCTCTACTTGCCGGTGGTCGTCATCTCGCTGCGTCAGGAGCAGCTCGGCTCCCGCCGCAATCCGGGCTTCATCCCGCTGATCGGCTACGATCAGGCGGAAGGGTTCTGGGTGAAAGCGCGCATCGGCTTCTCCCCGAGCGAGTACTACTACGGGTACTACCGCATCGAGGAGTACACGAAGATCGGCTTGGGCCTGGGCTATGTCGGCACGCTCAAACGAAAGGACGGGCGCCGCCAGACCGACATCAATTTCTTCCGCCAGGCGAACCGGCTGCAGCAGACGACCAACAACAACTTGACGTTCCAAGACCAGGAGAATTTCTCCAAGAACACGCGCGGGTCGCTCGGGGTGAACTACACCTCGAACTACGGTCCGCTCACCTCGCTGCCGGCGCAGTTCACGATCAACGCCGCGCTCGACCACGGCGACACGCGCGGCGATCGTCAGAACTACAATTTCCAGCGCACGTCGACCGGTTCGATCTCGGCCACCAACAACTACGGCTTCTCCGATCACCTGCAGATCTCGCCGAACCTCCAGAACGACGTCTCGGTGTCGTATACGAACAGTACGTCGGGCACCTACTACGGCGTGGCGGGGACGAACACGGACACCCTGCACTATCAGACGCTGACCCATTACATCGGCCGTTCGTACGACTACAACCTGATCTTCGACCGTTACGACTCCACCGTGCAATCGAACGTGCAGAAAGAACCCGAACTCCAGATCCGGCCGCTCACCCCAATCTTCCCGAACTTCCGAGCGATCCCGATCACCTCGCAGTACACGCTCGGGTACTACAACGATCCCGCGGCGAACATCGCGACCGGCCGCGGCGAGGCTCGGCTCCAGTTCGGCCCCTCGCAAGCCCACGTTCTGGGCAGTGACTTCAGCGCCACGGTGACCGCCCAGCAAGATTACTACGGCACAGGCGACGAGAAGGCGCAGATCGCACAGCAGGCGTCGCTCTCGACGCCGCTCTTCGGCCACCTCCAGAACACGATCTCGTACACCGAGTCGCACGTGAACGGCCCGCTCGCCCAGCCGTTCACGTTCGACCCGCTCAGCAGCGGCCTCAAACAGGCGAACGACGTGCTCCGCATCTTCAACGGCGACACGTACACGTTCTCGTTGACGGGGACGACCTTCTTCAACCGCCAGGCGCAGGCGCTCGGGTATCAGCTCCAGTCCCGGCCGTCATCGCGCTCGACGCTGCTGCTCTCCGGCAGCTACCAGCCGGGGCCAGGCTTCGGGTTCGACCGCACGAGCGTGCAAATTGCGACGCCGTTTGGGTACAAGAGCGACCTGCAGATCGCCACCTTCATCGACTGGAAGAACCACATGCGTCTGGTGAGCAAGAACATCTACTACCGGCACATCGTGGGCGACTGCTACGAATTGCGCGCGTCGTACAACGAAGATCTCAAGCAAGTCTACTTCACGGTCACGCTGCTGGCGTTCCCCTCGCAGACGGCGAACTTCGGGATCGGCCAAGCCGCATCGCTCAATTCGGTCATCCCCGGCAATTTCTCGAACGCCGCGTTCACTACGGGCGCGACGGCGTACAATCCGTAAGGGAGATCATCGCCGATGAGCAGTCACACCCAGCCCTGCGAACACGCAGAGTGCAATTGCACCGTCATCGGCGAGGTCGAGGGCGCCGCCTACTGCAGCGACGTCTGCCGCGAGCGCGACTCGACCGACGAAGAGATGGAGACCAATTGCCCGTGCGGCCATCCCCCCTGCGACGCGGAGTAGCCGCGCGAACGCTACGGCGCGCTCCAGGCCTCGATGCCGGCGACCTGGGCGGCAGGGTCCGACGGTGCGTTCACGCCGACGGGCTTATGATACGACTGGTCGATGATCGACCCCGCGGTATTGAGCGTGAACCCGCGATACGACGTGTCGCTCGGACCGTTTCCGAGCGAGTCGACCGCCGTGATCGTGCTGTCGACGGTGAAGATGTTGATCGTCCACGTCGGCGAGAGAATGTAGAAGTACGGCGGGCACGTCGCTCCGATCGGATGTGGCGACGGCGGGGGGGTCGGAGCGCCGGTGGTGTTGACCGGCGAGGGAAAATCGAGGATGCAGCGGTTGAAGCGAATGTCGAAGCCGTTCACGCCGCCGTTGCCGTTGACCAGCGTGAACGTCAGGGTTCCGGTCGGGGGGGTAATCATGCGATGGTTCACGCCGCCCGCCGCGGAGGGGTCCTCGTAGTACTGCTCGACGTCCGGCGTGTTCACGATACCAGGACCACCGCCGACGAAGAACGCAAACGACCACTCGCGGTAGTTCGAGTTGGAGCCCTGGGCAGTCGGCACTTGTCCGTCGCCCGTCGCGTTGATCACGATGAGATACCGGGTAGTGTTGAAGTTCGGCAACCCCGCCGTCTCGAATCGAAGCAGCGTCTCGCCGGGCGCGACGATGTTGCCGCCGCCGGGCGTGTTCAGCCCAGTCACTTGATGCCCGCAACCGGTTAGCACCATCATTACCGCGATCACTACAGCTCGACGAAGCCGCACTCTATACTCCTCCGTGACCGTCCGCACGACGGCCCTCGCGCTGGTGTGCGCGTTCGGTCTTCACCTCGCCTTCCCGCTAACCGGTTGGTGGTGGCTGGCGCCTTTGGCAATCGCGGGATTGACCGCATCGTGGAGCAGGCTCGAACCGCGCTGGGCCGCGCTCGTCGGCTTTGCGAGCGGTATGCTGTTCTTCGCATTCGGCTTTTCGTGGATGGGCGAAACCGCCGGCGCGCTGCTCGGGCCGGGCGCACCGATCTTGGACCTCGGTCCGGCATCGATCGAAGCGCCGGCCTTCGCGTTCGCGGCGTGGGTGACGTCGCTTGCCGCGCGCCGCGCCGACGTTCGCCTCGCGCCGGTCGCCGCCGCCGCCGCGTTCACACTTGCCGAACTGCTGCGCTCGACCGGCGTGATGGGGGCGCCGCTCGAGCAGATCGGCGTAGCGATGATCGACTCGCCGCTGCGGCCGATCGCAGCGTATCTCGGCGTGTACGGCATCACCTTCGCGACGGTGCTGCTCGGCACGACGCTCGGGTGGTGGCTGCTCGAGCGCCGCGATGCGCGCCGGACGCGCACGCTGCTCGCCGCGTGGCTCGGCGTCGCCGCGTGCGCGGCGCTCGCGTGGGCGGTGTGGCCCGCGCGCCATCACGCGCCGCCGACGCGCCGCGTCGCCGCGGTGCAAGGCGGGATCGCGCAGACGCTCAAGATGTCACCGGAGGGATTGCGCGTCGCGGTCGAACGCTACACGACGCTGACCTCATCGCTCGCGTCGCAGCATCCAACGATCGTGCTGTGGCCCGAAACGGTCATCACGACCGTACTGAACGCGCCGCAGCCGGACGCGCGCGAGATCGCGATGCGCATCGCGAAGATCTCGCGCGACCTGGATGCAACGCTGTACGCCGGTTCGCTCGCGCGAATCCAGCCGAGCGGCACCGCCAACGCGATCTTCGTCTACGACCCGCACGGCGAACGCGGATCGGCCGCGGCCGGCGCGAGCGGCGTGTACGCGAAGGAGCAGCTCGTTCCGTTCGCCGAGTAC
>JAQBPL010000228.1 GCA_028287545.1 Vulcanimicrobiota bacterium
CGCTTGCCGATACCATCATCCTCGAAGCCGCGATGAAGAACCGGCGCAAGCAACTGATGGAATACTCGAAGCGCGCCGCGCCCGTGCAGCTTCCCGACGGCACCGTCGCGGGCTACTCCACCAAGAGCAGCATCGTGATGCGCGACGTCGAGGAACTCGTCGAGGAACTCGGCATCGAAGAAGCCGCCAAGTACCTGTCGGTCGACAACCGCAAGGCGAAGAAGTTACAGAACGACGATCGCGTCGCGCATCTGTTCGGCGAGGAAACGAAGTCGAAGTTCGACATCGCCAACCGCGCCGTGATGGTGCTGCCCGCCGGCATCGGCGGCGACGAGGACGACGGCGAGACGCTCGATGGTGAAGTGGCATGACCGACTTCAGCCGAGAAGCCCAGATGATCGTCGAGCAAGTCAGCTACGCGATGGAAGAAGTCGCCGAGACGGCTCGGCGTGCGCGCGAGCCGCAGCCCATGACCGTCGAAGAAGCCGCGGCGTTGAACGCGCCGACGCCGTTCCAACGCGCGGTGATCGGCGCCCTCGTCATCATCGCCGACGGGAGCCAGAAAACCGCAGCGATGACGGCCGAGACGGGCGGCATGACCGTGCCGACGATCGGGTTCAGTGAGCAAGAGTTGAGCGCCGCCGGTCGCGCGATCGCGCCGTTCCTCGACGAGACGCCGGTGCCCGAGTGATCGCGCCAGCCGAACTCGAGCGCGACCGCGTGCTCGCCCATTACGTTCCCATGCACGCGCAAGCCACCGACCCGACCGCGCTGCGCCTGACGGTTGAGGTCTACAGCCTCGACCCCGGCACCGACCTCGCGACGTGCTACTTCGCGATGGAGGCGCGCATGGGCGGGCGTCCTCCGAAGCGGCACGTGCGCAAGCTGGTCGACGGGCACGCGCAGGTCGTCGGGCTCTGGCGGATCGTCCCGGAAGCGTCGGCCCCAAATGGCTGATTTCCAAGTCGGCGACCGCGTCCGCGTTGAGTACGACGGCATGCTATTCGATAACGCGATTTATATCGGGCTTGCCGACAACAACCGCGACGCTCAGTTCGAGTGCGACGGCGATCGATTAGAGGCACCCTTTGGGGCTCTCACGGTTGTTGCCCGCGCGCACTACGCGCCGCCCGGCGTGCCGATGATCGAGTTGACGCCAGAGCTTTGTAGCGTGCTGAGGGCGTGCCTCACGCTCTCGCATGTGGCGAAGGCGATCGCGGCGGCGGGCAAGTCGGCGCATTGGCTGACCGACAAGTCCGAAGAGATGATCGAATCGCTGCTGCCGCCAGGCGAACTGTGGCGCAAGCGTGTCTGACACCGAGTTTTTCTTTTGGCTCCGCGTCCGCTGCTACACCTCGGTCGCGCTCTGCTGGATCGCGCTGCGGATGCTTCACATCGGCGATGCGCTCGTCGCGATCGCGCAGCGCGTGGAGCCCGACCTGTGACCGGCGGCGACGAGATCGCTCTCGCGCTCGCGTGCGCTGCTTTCTATCTTGTGAGGACGATTCGATGAACGACGAGCGGCATTATTCCTTTCAGGAGATAGTGAAATGAGCGACCCACGCAAACTAAACCGCTTCGGCTCGCCTGAAATGACGATCGCGCACAAGAGCGGATTTGAGATTTCGGTGACGCAATGCGAAGCGTATGCTGATGCGGCCATTCAGCGCGCGGGCCTCGTAAGTGACGGGATGCCGGATGATCGAGCCGAGTTCGAGCGTGTCGCACACGAAAAGCTACTGCCCCACATTTTCGAGGTGCTGCTCGACGCGGGCGAAATTTCATTGCCTCCTGCGGGGACGCACTATGCCGTGGACGGCCCGGAGTGTGCCAAGATGCTGCTCGTCGGAACGGCGGTCGGGTCGATCCTCGGGTTCAACGGCGCCGCGAACAAACGCTTCGGCAAAGGCGAGTGGACCCTGTGAGCGATAGCCGTAAACTGTCATTTACTCCCCAAGTGATCGATGCCGTTGCTATCGCAATCGGTGAGCAATGCGATGCGCCTAAAGCATGGGCAGACATAAATTCGGATGACCGCAATTTCTGGATGGCGGCTGCGGTAGCGGCGTTGCTAGCAATCCCCGAAGCCGCTCTCGCCGATTCCGGCACCGAGCCGCTATGCGTCAATAGCGCACCTCACGCGGAACATGATTTGATCGGGCCGCCGCCTTGGGGAGTCATCTATGCGCGCTGTCCGGGCATTCCCGCTTCCGGCACCAAGCAAGATGAATATGGACGGCCGATGGTTGTTATGTCTCAGGCGCAGTACGATGCCGCTTCCGGCGCCGAGCCAACGTGCGCGTATGTTCACTTCAAGCCAGGCAGCGCGATGGACGGCAAGCGATGCGGGCAACGGGAATCGCTGCACGGAGGCACTATGCTGTCTCACGCATTCGTCCCCGCTTCCGGCACCGACAACGCGCCGAGCGACTTCGACGCGGCAAGCTGCGCCATGGCTGAGAGTCTTTTCCCGCCGACGTTGCAGGCTGATGGCGTATCGCCCGACTACACGCAAGCGCAAAACTTCATCGTGGGCGCAGACTGGGCGCGTGATTATCTCGCCGCTCGCGCCTCTGAAGCGCCGAGCGACTTCGATGAGTGGTTTGCCGACGCCCCACTTCCAGCAGAAGTGCCAGAGCCGACCGACCTCATTCCGTATCGGTGGGCCAAGTACGGCTGGAACGCCGCCCTACGCTCGAAGGCTTCGGTACGGCCAACCCACCAGCAGTTCTTTGCCGCAGCGTTCACGGTCATCTACGACACGCAATACGCGATGAAGATCGCCGAGAATTGTCTCGCGCTGCTCAATCCCGAAGCCGCTCTCGCCCAACGGGCGCAGCCGGAGCCATCGAACGCGAAAGCATTTGATGAATGGTTCGGTCCTGCAACCGGCGAGGGTCGTTTCGAGTACGGCGGTGGATGCCCCATTCGCACTGCTGCGTGGCTTGCATGGCTCGCTGGTGGCGACCGGATGGCCCAACAGGCGCAGCCGGATATGCCGACTCTGACGGATGAAGTTCTCTTCCGCGCAGCCGAAGCGGCGTACGTGGGCGCAGAAGGCCAGAAATGGCACGAGTTGTCGCCTCTTGACCGTGGCGCATGGATTCGGTCAACGCGTTGCGCTATCGAATCGCTGGCGATTTTTGCGCCGAACGAGACGAACTCGTGAAGGCCGCCGACGCGCGCGCCGTCCGCAAGCAACTCGGCTGCATGCGACGATGCACCGCCACCGGGCCGCGCACGCATCATCCCGAGTGCCCCGCGGTGGGCAAGTGGCTCGACGAAGCACCGCGCGAGATGCGTGCGCGCGAAGCCTCGGTGCCGGTGGGCGACCTCGAAGCCCTGATCGTGAAGTGGGGCCCGTGCGGAGACTGCCCGGCGACTGAGAACAGAAGCGGATGCGCGATTGAGAGCGCGGCATGTGCGGTGCAAATCGAATGCGCGCGCGATCTGCAAGTCCTGATCGACAAAGCAACGCCATGATGCGAAAAATAGGAATCGTTCTTCGCATGCACGACGCCCGAAGCCACCGAAGGCTCCGCAGTCATGCCCTGAGGCATACTCGCTCGCGCATCGTTATCTCAAAAAAGCAACAACACACACGGGCCCTCGGCGCCCGCAGCGCAGCGAGGACGGCGAGCCGAGTCCAGCGTCGGCACGCTGGCGGGGTTTGGGGCAGCGCCCCATTCGTTGGCAACTCCACCATCGTGCCTAGCAAAACGGTGACGCTGTGAAGCAGTCCGCGATCGTCGCGGGCCGATCCTACACGCGCGGCGGAACGTGGGCTGATCGCAAGTACGAAGGCGAGTGGGACATGGAGACCGGCGAGAAGCCGGAACTCATTTCCGAGACGCTGCTGCCGATGTTCCGCTTCGTGCTCGATGTGTTTCACGGCGCATCGGGCGAATGGGTCGCGTATCAACTGCCGTGGGGTAGGATTCGCGTTGGCCGATTGAGCGGCTTCGCGCGCTGGGCGAAATCGGAGTATCAGCCATGACCGTTTGGATGGGAATGATCGCAGAT
>JAQBPL010000356.1 GCA_028287545.1 Vulcanimicrobiota bacterium
TTCGGCGCGATCGCCGCCGTCGCGCATCTGCACGGCGACGACGTCGACACGCTCGTGAGCGCTTTCGGCATCGGGCTGAGTGCGGCCGCGGGTTCGCTGCAGTTCAGCGTCGACGGTGCGGCGACGAAGCCCGTGCAGGTGGGCTTCGCCGCGCACAACGCGGTGCTCGCACGGCAGCTCGCGATCGCGGGCGTGCGCGGCCCGGGCGCCGCGCTGGAAGGGCGCAGCGGCTTGCTGCACGCCTATTCCGACGGCGCGGACGCCGCCGACGTGCTCGAGCGCTGGGACGGCGTGCACGAGATCGACCGTACCGCGTTCAAACCGTATCCATGCTGCCGCTACATGCATGCGGCAATCGACCAGTTGGCGGCGATCGTGCGCGAACGCAAGCTCGACGCTGCGTCCGTGGAGCGCGTGCGCATTGCGTTGCCGGAAGCGGGGATGCGGCTGTGCGCGCATCCCGAGAAGCAGAAGCGCAGCCCGCAGTCGATCGTCGACGCGCAGTTCAGCATGTATTACACGGCCGCGGCGACGCTGGCGTGGGGGACGGTGCGCTGGGACGATTTCGCGCGGCGCGACGCGTCGGAGATCGCCGCCCTGATCGCGCGCGTCACCGTGGAGCGCGATCCCGCCGTCGACGCGCTGGTTCCGGCGATGGCGGCGCTCGTCGAGGTCGACGCGGGGGACGTCCGCGAGCGCCGCCTCGCGCGCGGTCCGCGCGGTGAGCCCGAGAGCCCACTCGAATGGCCCGAGCTGATCGAGAAGTTCGAGGGCTTGGCGGGGATCGCGTACGGCGCCGAGCGCTGCCGGCGCATCGTGGACCTCGTGCGCGGGCTCGACACGCTCGCCGATGTGCGCGTCCTCACCGCGGAGCTCGGCGCGCCCGAGAAATCGGCTCGAGAGTGAGGAAATAGCGCCGGGCGTGCGGAACGGGCTCGCGCAAGGCGCTCGCTTCCTTCGCGGGCGTAGGGAAGGGTGTGTATGCGAGCTTCGATCTCCGCCGGCGTCGCGATCCTCATCGCGGGTGCGCTCGTCGCCACGCTGGGGTCGGCCGGCACGGCGCGCGGGGCCCGCAACGTGGTCGTCGATCCGGGTTTCGAGGCGGCAGGGTTGGGGGCGTGGTCGCAGTGCGGCAGCGTGAAGGCGCGCATCTCGACCGCGCAGGCGCATCACGGCGCGCAGTCGATGCGCGCCGGTTCGACCAATCGCAACAGCGGCGAGATCGACGGCGATGCCGGGCTCTGTCAGGCGGTGACCATACCGGCGGGTGGCACGCTCACGTTCTGGGTGTTCGCCCTTTCGAGCGAGACGTCGACGCAGCGCTCGTACCAAGAGGCCGAACTGCTCGACGACGCCGGCAACACGGTCGCGATGCTGTGGCAGGCGGACGCGAACACGAACGGTTGGGCGCTGAAAACGGTCGACGTGTCGGCGTTTGCCGGGCGCGCGCTCAGCATCTACTTCGGCGTGCACGGTGACGGCGCAGCGTCGAAGTACACGTACGCGTATTTCGACGACATCACGCTGAGCGCGAGCGGCGCAACGCCGCCGCCGACGGCCGCTCCGACCGCGGTTCCGACGGCCACGCCGTCCGCTGCGACGTTCGGCCCGACCGCGGTGCCGACGCCCACCGGCGCGGTCACGCCGCCGGCTACCGCGGCGCCCGGCGCGCCGACGCCGATTCCGGCGCCTGCCGGCGGCCAAAGCGTGAGCTGCGGAAATCACTGCGGCACCGAACGCTGGCACGTCAAGACGATGAGCGATCCGTTCGCGGCGCAAGTGAACCGCAACGTGCAGGTCACCACCGTCGACACGCTCTGGCACGCCGCCGTTCCCCCCGGCATGAACGCCCAATCCGACAACGTGCGCTTCGCGCCGTGGGAGCTGCAGGCGGTGCAGATCCGCGCGACGGTCGTCGGCTGGAAGGTCGAGGCGGACAACGACTTCCACATCGTCGTCGCCGACTTGAACACGCCGAGCGAGACGATGATCGTGGAGCCGCCGTCGTCGGCGTGTTCCGGCGCGTGCACGTCCGGGTACGGCGGCCTGTTCCAATCAGCGCGCGACGCGTTCGCGCAATGCCTCGGCGGTCAGCCTTCGAACCGGTTCACGCCGATCGGCAAACCCGTCGTCGCGGAGATCACCGGCGTGCCGTATTTCGATCCGATCCACGGCCAGACCGGCGTCGCGCGCAACGGCATCGAGATCCACCCGGTGCTGAGCGTCTCGTTCGTCTCGGGCTGCTAAGTGTGCTGAGTCAGCACACTAGCCCGCTCGTCGCACCCGCCTTCGAACGGCGGTCCGCGTGAAGCCGAGGCCGAGCGCGGACCGCTCCGAGGGCGAATCGGGGACGGCCTTGAGGAGCGACTTCGTCGCCCCGCGTCCGTGCGCCAGCGCGAGCCGGGCGGAGATCAAGGCGCCGTGCACCCCGCGCCGGCGGAACTCCGGCAGGACGCCGGCCGAGTAGAGGATCGCCGTATCGCCGGCGATGCCGAGGGCACCGACGCCGACGTCTTCGCCGCGGATCGAAGCGACCGCCAGGACGTGGCCCGCGGACGCGTTCAACTGGGCTTGCCGGCGCAGCATCCCCGCGTCGGCGAACTGCTCGGCGCTGCAGCGTTCCAGTAGCTCGCTCCAGGCTCGCCGGTCGGTGGTCGCCCGCACGGCGATGCCGTCGACGGGCGGCCGTACGGCGACCGGGGCCTCGAGGGCGACCAAGTCGATCGGCTCCTCGGCGTAGCCGCGTTCGCGCAGCAGCGCCTCGTCGCGCAGCAGCGCGCCTTCCTCGAACTCGAAGGCAGCCGGCAGCCCCCTGGCCGCATAGAAGCCCTCGACGACCTCGCAGTCGTCGGCGC
>JAQBPL010000245.1 GCA_028287545.1 Vulcanimicrobiota bacterium
GCGCCCCCGTCGACAACTACATCGCGCTTTCGGCGGTGCTGTTCTTCATCGGCGTCGTCGGCGTGATCGTGCGGCGCAACCCGCTGATCATGCTGATGTCGATCGAGCTGCTCTTCAACGCCGCGAACCTCGCGCTCGTCACCTACGCGCGCGCTTGGGTCAACAACGCCGGCCACATCTTCGCGTTTCTCGTCATCACCGTCGCCGCCGCCGAGGCCGCCATCGGCCTCGCCATCGTGGCGGTGACCTTCCGCCGCTCGCCGCGCGTCGACGTCGACGAAGTCGCGACCCTCAAGGGCTGACCACCACCATGCTGCTCTATCTCGTTTGGCTCTTGCCGCTCATCGGCGCCGTCGTGCTATGGGCCTTTGGTCCACAGTTGAAGTCGTGGGCGGGGCCGATCGGTTCGGCGATGATCGGCGTGCCGTTCGCGGCGACGCTCGCGCTGTGGCCGGATGCGACCTCCGCGCCCGGCGGACTGCACGTGCCGCTGGTCACGTGGTTCAACGGCTGGAGCTTCGGGCTGCAGCTGGACCGGCTCTCGCTGATCTGGACGCTGGTGATCACCGGCGTCGGCTTCCTGATCCACGTCTACTCGATCGGGTACATGGACGGCGACCGCGCGTTCGCGCGCTTCTTCGCCTACATGAACTTCTTCGTGTACGCGATGCTGACGCTGGTGCTCAGCGACAACGTCGTCGGGCTGCTGGTCGGCTGGGGCCTCGTCGGCCTCGCGTCCTATTTCCTGATCGGCTTCTGGTTCGAGCGTCCGTCGGCGGTCGCTGCCGCGCGCAAGGCGTTCGTCATGAACGTCGTCGGCGACGTCGGGATCATGTTCGCGATCTTCGTGATCGTCGCGAAGGTCGGCACGATCGGCTTCGCCGACGTGTTCGCGAAGTTCGGCACGGCGTTCACGAAGGAAGAGCTGTTCCTGGTATGCCTGGGACTCTTCATCGGCTGCGTCGCCAAATCGGCGCAAGTGCCGCTGCACACCTGGCTCCCCGACGCGATGGAAGGTCCGACCCCGGTCTCGGCGCTGATCCATGCCGCGACGATGGTGACAGCCGGCGTCTACTTGATCGCGCGCTTCGCGCCGCTCTGGAACGCGTCGCCCGACGCGCGCAGCCTGGTCGGCGTCATCGGCGCAATCACCGCGATCTCGGGCGCCGTCTTGGGCTGCGTCCAGTGGGACATCAAACGGATCCTGGCCTACTCGACGATGTCGCAGATCGGCTACATGATCATGGGCGTCGGCGTCGGCGCGTTCGAAGGCGGCGTCCTGCACTTCCTCACCCACGCCTTCTTCAAAGCGCAGCTGTTCCTCACGGCCGGGATCGTGATCCACGCGCTGCACGACGAACAGGACGTCCGCCGGATGGGCGGCCTGCGCACGCGGCTGCCGTTCGCGTTCGTCGCGATGCTGGTCGGCGTGCTCTCGATCTCCGGCGTCCCCGGCTTCAGCGGGTTCTTCAGCAAAGATGCCGTCCTCTACGAGACCCTGGCCAAGGGGCACCCCTACTTGTACGCCGTCGGCGTCATCACGGCCGGGATCACCGCGTACTACATGTCCCGCATGCTGTTCCTGACGTTCTTCGGACGCTATCGCGGCGAGGTCGATCCCTCGGACCTCGGCATCCGTCATCCGGAGTTCGCCGGAACGGCGCCCTCCGCCGGCCACCATGCGGAGGAAGAAGAGCCGCACCACCACGCGCCGGCCTGGCTGATGAGCGGTCCGGTCGCGCTGCTGATCCCGTTCTCGATCTTCATCGGCTGGGTGCAGATCGGCGGCGAGAACAGCCCGTGGGCACGCTTCTTCGGCGATTTCTTCGGCACGGCCGTGACGACCGGCCCCGTGCCGGCCCCACCGTTCTCCGAACTCGTCTCGACCGCCATCGTGCTGGTGCTCGTGCTCGCCGGCTTCGCCGTCGCCTGGCTGCGTTATTGCAACACTGCCGCCTTGCAGAACGCGGTACCGCGCCTGCGCGCCGAGACCGTCCGCACGCCGGCGCTGCTGTGGAACGCATACTACTTCGACGCGGCGTACGACTATCTGCTGGTGCGTCCGGCGCGCGCGCTCGGAGCGGCGTTCGTGCGCTACGTCGATCCGCACGTCATCGACGCCGCGGTGCGTGAAGCGGCGATCTCCTCACAGTGGCTGGGCCATCTGTTCCGCTCGTTCCAGACCGGACTCGTGCGCGCGTACGCGCTCTCGATCGCGTTCGGCGTGCTCTGCGTCGTCGCGTACTACGCCGTCGCGTTCGGAGGGAGCCGATGACCGTCACCGCGCTCGTCCTGGGCCCGATTATCATCGGGCTGCTGCTGTACGCGCTGCCGCGCGGTGCGGCCACCGCCGCGCGAGCCGTCGCCGCGGTCGTCGCCGCACTCACGTTCATCGCGCCGCTCGTCGACCCGACCGCGCCCGATGCCGCGGTGCGCTGGCTCTCACGGCCGTTTACCGCCTCGTTCCATCTCGGCTTCGGCCCGCTCTCATACTGGCTCGTGCTGCTGCTCGCGCTGATCACGTTCAGCGCCGCGCTGACGCTCAAGGGCGATCGCGCCCGCGAGATCGCGGCGCAGCTGCTCGTGCTGCAAGGCGCGATGAACGGCGTGTTCCTCGCCAAAGACTTGCTGCTCTTCGCCCTCTTCTGGGACCTGATGCTGATCCCGGTGTTCCTGGTGCTCATCACCACGAGCACGCACGGCCGACCCGCCTGGAAATACTTGATCTACAATCTCGTCGGCGGCCTCGCGCTGCTGCTCGCCACGGCGGCGTACGGCGTCCTGGCCGGCACGACCGACGTGATCGGCAATCCGGCGGCGCACTTTTCGGTCGTCTCCGCGTGGGGACTCTGGATCTTCGCCGGGATCGCGTTCGCGTTCTTGGTGAAGACGCCGGTGTTCCCGTTCCACACCTGGATGCCGGAGACGTACGCGGAACTGCCGCCGCCGATGGTCGCGGTCGTCTCCGCGGTGCAGTCGAAGGCCGGACTCTACGGCTTCATGACGATCACGCTGCCGCTGCTGCCCGCGCAGATGGGGCAAGCCAAGACGTTGATGTTCGCGCTCGGACTCGCCGGACTGATCTACGGCGCGCTCGCGGCGCTGGCGGAACGCGACGCGAAGAAGGTCGTCGCCTACAGCTCGCTCTCCCATTTGGGGCTGATCCTGCTCGCGGTGTTCAGCGGGTCGTCGCTCGCGTACATCGGCGCGCTGGTCTACATCGTCGCGCACGGGTTGTTCAGCGCGGCGCTCTTCCTCGCGCTCGGCGCGGTCGAACAGCGCGAGGAGACGCGCGACCTCGCGCGGCTCGGCGGTTTGGCGGCGCGCAACCCGCGCCTCGCCGGCGCGCTGATGCTCGGCGCCCTCGCCGCGCTCGGCCTGCCCGGCCTCGCCGGATTCGCCGGCGAGATCCTGATCCTCACCGGCCTGTTCAAAGCGGGCTGGACGGTCGCCGCGGTGATCGCGCTCGTGCCGGTCGTGTTGGCGTCGGCGTACATGCTGCGGCTCTACCAAGGAATCATGAACGGCCCCGACGTCCCCGATCTTCCCGAACGGCGCGATATGACGTGGCTCGAAGGCCTCGCGCTCGCACCGCTCGTCGCCGCGTTCGTGTGGCTCGGGGTCAACCCGGGAGCGCTGATCGCCGCTGCGGATCTCGGCGCGCGCACGACGCCGCCGGCCGCAATCACCTCGTCCGCCGCCGTGGAGGCACCGCGTGTCGTCAGCTCTCGGTAATTTCCCGGTCGGGGCCGACTACGCCGCGCTGCTGCCGGCGTTCGTCGTCGCGTGCACGCCGCTCGTCATCCTGTTCGTCGATCTGTTCCTGCGCGGTTCGAGCATGGGGCGGCGCGCGATCGCGGTCACGCTCGCGATCGTCGGCCTGCTCGCCGCCGGCGCTCTCGAAGCGGGCGCGTACCCGCACGACTACGCCGCCTTCGGCGGCGCGTTCGTGCAAGGGGGATTCTCGATCGTCTTCAGCGAGATCGTGATCGTCGCGACGATCGCGACGCTGCTGCTCTCGGTCGGCGTCGGCCGCACCGATCAGGTCGCCGGCACGACGTCCCTGGTGCTGTGGAGCGCGACGGGCGCGATGCTGATGTCGGGCGCCGCGAACCTGATGGCCGTCTTTCTCGGTCTCGAGCTGCTCTCGCTCGGTCTGTATTGTCTGTGCGCGATCTCGTCGCGCGTCACCGCGCGAGAGTCGGCCCTGAAGTATCTGATCCTCAGCTCGATGGCGTCGGGATTCTTGCTCTACGGCTCGGCCCTGCTGTTCGGTGCCAGCGGTTCGGTCGCGTTCTCGGCGCTTGCGACGGCGCCCGTCACGCCGCTCTTCGCGCTCGGCGCGGGGCTGTTCTTCGTCGGGATCGCGTTCAAGCTCAGCCTCGTGCCGTTCCACGCCTGGACGCCCGACGTCTACGAAGGCGCGCCGCTCCCGGTCACCGCGTTCATGTCGGTCGTGACGAAAGCCGGAACGCTCGCCGTGTTCGCGCGCTTCGCCTACGCCGCGCTGCCGCCCGACCGCGCGTCGGCGATCCTGCTGCCGATCTGCGTGCTCGCCGCGGCCTCCATGCTCGTCGGCAACCTCGCCGCGCTCGCGCAAACCGACATGAAGCGCCTGCTGGCCTACTCCGGCATCGCGCAGGTGGGCTACATCGTCGCGTCGTTCGCGGGCCAAAGCGTGTTCGGACTGCGCTATGCCATCCTCTACCTCGCCGGGTACACGTTCATGAACCTCGGCGTGTTCGCGGTCGTCGCGCTGATGTCGCGCGACGGCGACGCCGTCGTCGGCCTCGGACGCTTCGCCGGACTCGCCTACCGCCGGCCTTGGCTCGCGGCCGCGATGACGCTCTTCCTGATCGGCCTGGCCGGACTTCCGCCGACCATCGGTTTCACCGGAAAGGTGCTGATCCTCGCCGCGACGACAGGCGCCGGCTACGCGTGGCTGGCGGCGGTGCTGATCGTCGGCACGGCGATTTCGGCGTACGTCTACTTCAAGATCGTGCGCGCGATGTTCGTCCGCGTCGATCCCGCGCACGTCCGCGACGAACGCTCGACGAACCCGCTGCCGTGGATCGCGGTCGGCGTCTGCGCCGCGGCGACGTTCGTGCTGGGCATCGTCCCGCTCGCGCCGTCGAACGTTCTCCCGCTCGTCAAGTGATCTTCCGCGAAGCGCAACCCGACGACGTCGATTTCGTCGTCGAGCTCGTGCCGCGTTTCGTCGAGAACGGCGTTGCGGGCGGGCACACGCCCGACGAGGTGATCGTCGGGACCTCGCGCGTGCTGCGCGAGGCGATCGAAGATCCGCGGCCCGGCGATCTGGTGCTCGTCGCCGAAGACGAAGCGGGCGTGCGCGCGGGCTTCGTGTACGCCGTCACCGAGCGCGACTTCTTCACGGGCGAGCCGTACGCGCACGTCTCGGAGATCGCCGCGGCGCGCAGCGGCGAGGGGATCGGCGCACGGCTGATGGAGGCCGTCGAGGCGTGGGCCGCCGCGCGCGGGTATCATCTCGTCACGTTGAACGTCGTCGAGAACAACC
>JAQBPL010000060.1 GCA_028287545.1 Vulcanimicrobiota bacterium
AGAAGACGTTCGGGATCGACACCGCGTTCTATCCGCTCGGTTCGTGCACGATGAAGTACAATCCGCGGATCAACGACGCGATGGCGAACACGCCCGCGCTGCGCGACCTGCACCCCTTCGCGCCCGATCACGCGGCGCAAGGGGCGCTCGCCGTGATGTGGGAGCTCGAGCGCGCGCTGGCCTCGCTCTTCGGGATGGCCGCGTTCTCGCTCAATCCCGCCGCCGGCGCGCACGCGGAGCTCACCGCGCTGCTGATCGCGAAGGCGTACTTCAAGAAGCGCGGTGAGACGCAGCGCAACGTCGTCATCGTCCCCGACACCGCTCACGGCACCAACCCGGCCTCGGCCGCGATGGTCGGCTACAAGGTGCTCTCGCTCAAGAGCGACGCGCAGGGCCGGGTCGACCCCGACGACCTGCGCCGCGTCGTCGGTCCCGACACCGCCGTCTGCATGATGACCAACCCGAACACGCTCGGATTGTTCGAACCGCGCATCCACGAAGTCTCCGACGTCGTGCACGAGGCCGGCGGCCTGATGTACTACGACGGCGCGAACGCGAACGCGCTCATGGGCAACACCCGGCCCGGCGACATGGGATTCGATCTCATGCACCTCAACCTGCACAAGACGTTTTCGATTCCGCACGGCGGCGGCGGTGCGGGCGCGGGCCCAGTCGGCGTCGCGGCGCATCTGGTCGACTTTCTCCCGACGCCCGTCGTGCGCGCGAACGAAGCGGACGGCACCCCGTCGACCGCGACCGGCTGGCGCGAGAGCGCCGATTTGACCTTCGCGCTCGATTTCGACCGGCCGGACGCGATCGGAACGATGCGCTCGTTCTGGTCGAACTTCGCCCACATGGTGCGCGCGCTCGCGTACACCTACGCCAACGGCGGCGATGGCCTGACCATGGTCTCGAAACTCGCGGTGCTCAACGCGAACTACATTCGCGCCTCGCTCCGCGACGTGATCGACGTCCCGTACGACGAGATCAACCGGCACGAGTTCGTCGCGTCGGCGCAAACGCTCAAGCGCGAGACCGGCGTGCGCGCGCTCGACCTCGCCAAAGCGCTGCTCGACCGCGGCTATCATGCGCCGACGGTCTATTTCCCGCTCATCGTCCCGGAGTGCTTGATGATCGAGCCGACCGAGACCGAGTCGAAGGAGACGCTCGACGGGTTCATCGCCGCGTTCCGCGACATCGTCGCAACGGCGAAATCGGATCCCGAAACCGTCCTCGCGGCGCCCGTCAACACCGCCGTCGGCCGGATCGACGAAACGCGCGCCGCGCGGCAGCCCGACCTGCGCTGGAGGCCCGCGGCACCTGCAGCTCCCTGAACCCGGCCTCAGCGGCGCGGACGCGGAACTCGACGTGCTGCTCGCCGAGGATTGGCGCGACGGCCGCCGCCGGCATCCGATCGCGGCGTCGCTCGACGGCGAGCGTGAGTACGACGATCGCTGGGACGACGAGTCGGCCGCGGCATTGGCCGACGAGGACGAGCATCGGCGCGGCGTGCTGGCGCGGATGGAGGCGGTCGGACGCGACCGGCTCGGCGAGAGCGGACGGCTGAACTACGACCTCTACGAAACGGTGCTGCGCGATGCGCGGCGCGGCTACGCGCTCGGCACGCAGCACTTCGCGATCACGCCGCGCTCCGGGGTGCAGACGTACTCGATGTACGCCGAGCAGTTGCCGTTCACGCAGGTGCGCGACTACGAGAGCTGGCAGCAGCGGCTCGAGACGTATCCGGCCGCCGTCGCGCAGACGGTCGCGCGGCTGCGCGAAGCCCTCGCGCGCAAGCATCTGTGGCCGCGACGATCGATGCAGCGCCTGCCCGAACAGCTCGACCGGCAGATCGCGCCGGCGGAGTCCTCGGCGTTCTACGCACCCTACCGCGCGCTGTCGCCGTCGATCGGCGCCGCCGATGCCGAGCGCCTGCGCGAACGCGCGCGTGCGGCGATCGACGACCGCGTCAACCCGGCGCTGCGCGAGCTGCGCGCGTTCGTCGTCGACGCATACCTCCCGGCCGCGCCGGAAGACGTCGGGCTCGCGCACCTGCCGGGCGGCGACGAGCTCTACGCGTACTTCGTGCGCAGCGAGACGACGACCGATCTCACGCCCGATGCCATTCACGAGATCGGCCTGCGCGAGGTCGCGCGCATTCGCGCCGCCATGGAAGAGCTCGCGCCGCAGCTCGGATACGGCGCGCGCCCGCTGGCCGAGATCTTCCGCGCGCTGCGAGAAGACCCGGCGAACTACCATCCCACGCCGGCCGCGCTGCTTGGCGCATACCGTGCGCTGACGAAGCGGATCGATCCGGAACTCGTGCGCGTCTTTCGCACGCTGCCGCGCCTTCCGTACGGCGTCGTCCCGATTCCGGACGCGTTCGCACCGGACACGACGACGGCGTACTATTGGCCGGGAGCGCTCGACGGCTCGCGCGCCGGTTTGTACTACGTCAACCTCTACCGCCCCGAACAGCGCCCGATCTACGAGATGATGGTGCTCTCGCTGCACGAGTCGGTCCCTGGCCACCACCTCCAGATCGCGCGCGCGCAGGAACTTAGCGGCCTGCCGGACTTCCGCCGCAGCTCGCTTTCGTTCACCGCCTACACCGAAGGCTGGGGCTTGTACTCCGAATCGCTCGGCGTGGAGATGGGCCTCTACGACGATGCCAAGTCCCGCTTCGGCGCGCTGACCTACGACATGTGGCGCGCGGTGCGGCTCGTCGTCGACACCGGGATGCACGCGCGCGGCTGGACGCGCGACCGCGCGATCGCATATTTCCTCGACAACGCCGCGAAGACGCCGCTCGACGTCGAGAACGAAGTCGACCGCTACATCACGATGCCGGGCCAAGCCCTGGCGTACAAGATCGGCCAGCTGAAGATCCTCGAACTGCGCCGTCGCGCGGAGACGGCGCTCGGCGCGGCCTTCGACCTGCGCGACTTTCACGAGGTCGTCCTCGATCAAGGCGCCCTGCCGCTCGACATCCTCGAACGCCGCGTCGACGACTGGCTCGCGGCGAACTGATTCGGCGTTACGCCGACGGAGATTCCGAAAGCCGCTTGATGTGGCGCAAGACGCGCCCGTGAATGCCGTGAACGATCGCATCCGACCAGAGCGCCCAATACGAAGCTGGCCAGAGGTGGTGCTGATACCAGGTCGTCCCGCTCAACCGCGTGCGCCCTCCCGGCAAAGCCTCGAGCGAGAACTGGCCCCGGCGCGATACCATGTAGTCGTGGAGATGCGGCGTATCGAGACGGCCGTACGGCGACCACTCGCGCATCGGGTCCGCACTTCGAACGACGCTGAACGCGAGCAGGCGTCCAGGCCGCCAGACGGTGATCGGCTCGACGAAATCCCCGGTCGAGAACTCGCAGTATCGCACCGCACCGACGCCGAGACCGACGATCTTCGCCCGAATCGGATACGCGATGCCGGCGCGAAAGGCGAACTCCGTCGGCGGCGGTAGGTCCCCAAACGTCACGACGTTGCGCCAAACGGCGTCGGGCGGCGCGTCGACGTCGATCGACGTCGTGACGACGTAGAGGGGAGCGATGCGGCTCGAAAGGGCTTCGGCACCCATGATCGCGGGCGCGAGAAAGACGCCGGTGAGCGCCATGGCGATCGTCACGTTCGAAGTCCGCGATGCGATGCCGTGACCGAAGACACCGCCGATTCCGGCGAAGACCAGGGCGATCGGCGCCGCCATCACGATGCAGACTGCGCCTTCAAGAGCGAGTGCCAACAGCGCGAGCGCGGTCACGCCGACCGACAGCAGCGCGACGGCGACGCTCGCGCCCAGCGGCCGCTTTGCACGCAAGGAGTAGACGTATGCCGCTAATGCGCCTTGCACGAACGGCAACGCTACGAAAAGCCCCCAACCGTAGGAGTTCAGCAGCATCGTCCCCACCGGCACGAGCACCGTCCCCAGCGCCGCCGTCGCCAGCAGCGCGACGAGCGCGGCGCCGAGCCGATCGGCGGGGACGAATTTGGACAACCACGACGTGCGCGCCGCTGACGGCACTTCGCCGCCTTCCACTTCCGGCCACGCGGCTTCCAGAGCGAACGAAACGATGTTGGCGATCGGCACGAAGAACGCCACGATGAGCCACGCCGGCCAGCCGATTGTGCGCAAGCGCTTGGCGGTGATCGCGAGTCCGACCCAGGCGAACGGTACGGAGACGGCCAGCATGATCGCCAAGAACCGGATGTCGCCCACAGACAGATTGCCGACCGGTACCGGCATGCCGAGCGGCATCACATAGTTCAGAAAGTCCCACGGCCGGTGCAGCGACGAGGCGATCGCAAGATCGACCGTGTGTTTGACGAGCACTCCGAGTATGCCGATCAGCAGGAACGAAGAGCGGCGTATCGGGCCGCGAAACGAAAACAGCGTCGCGAGCTGGTTCATTTGGCACCGCGCTTGAGCAGCGACTGCAGGCTGCCTCGCAGCCCCGCCACGCCGCGAATCGCCGCGATCGGAAGGCGCAAGAACTCGTCGATCAGCGGCGTCAGCGTTTCGAACAACTCGAGCATCGCCTTGATGCGCGTTTTTATGTGGCGGTCCGAAGGCTCATCGCGCGCATCGAGTTCGATCGCACATTCGCGCAGGATCGCGAGCGTCGGATCGATCTCACGACGCTTTCGCGCCTCGACCAGGATCGAAAACATCTGCCACACGTCGGTCACGGCTTCGAAATGCTCGCGCCGGTCGCCGATCAGGTGCACCGAACGCACGACGCCCCAGCCGCGCAGCTCCCGAAGGCTCGTGCTCGCGTTCGACCGGGCGACCTCGAGGGTCTCGCAGATCGCGGCGACGTCGAGCGGCTCCGGGGAGAGGTACAGCAACGCGTGGATCTGGGCGACCGTGCGATTGATCCCCCAGCGCGTCCCGAGTTCGCCCCAGTGGATGACGAATTTGCGCGCCGCCGGCGACAAGGCGCCAACAATTTTTTCTGTCATGTCGGTAATTTCAGACATTACCGCCAAGAGAGAATTTCGTCAAGGCTGAACTGGTCGGCTAGCCTTTCCAGCGCGCCGGGGTGAAGCGGCCTGCGATCCAGCCGCCGATCGCCCCGCACGCGACGTCGATCGCATTCCACATCAGTCCCTCTTCCGAACCCCGGACGTATTGGGCGTACTCGATCGCCGCGGAGTACGCTCCGACGAGTAAGGCCATGCGCATCGCGGCCTGCCGCCGGGACGGAAGCGCCAGCTCCGCGGTGACGCCGACCAGCCCGAACGCGGCGATGCTGTAGACCTTTCGCAGCATGACGTGCAGCGAGATCCCGAACGGGTCGCCGAAGCGTCCGGCCCCGGAGCCGAAGATCGTGGTCGCCACGTGGGCGGGCGACGTCTCGTGATACGCTTCACCGCTGAGCGCGAGGAGAAAGAACCCGGCTGCGACGACGACGGCGAGCGCGATCTTCGCGATTCGGGGCAGGCTGGGAGAGGCCATCGGAGTGCGGGGTTCTGCCCGCCGCGAAAAATTGCCCGGCGCGCGGCCCACCTCGCGGATAATACGGAGTCCACGTCGTAAGGAGCCCCATGGCCAGGCGCCCCTCGCCCACTCTGACCGAGGCTGAGTACCGCCTCATGAACATCCTGTGGGACCTCGGCAGCGGCACCGTGGCGGACGTCCACGCCCGAGTCGACGGCCATCCCATCGCGTACACGACCGTGCTCTCGACGCTCACGATCCTCGAGCGGAAGAACTACGTCAAGCACACCGTGCGCGGAAAAGCCAACGTCTATCGCCCGCGGGTGGAGCGTGACGCGGCGCGGCGCACCGTCGTCGAAAACGTCCTCTCGACGTTCTTCGACGGGTCGGCGCACGCGCTGATGCTGAACCTGCTCGACTCCGAGCGTTTGAGTCCGGAAGAAGAGCGCCGCTTGCGCGACCTGCTCGAGGCCGAGCGCTGACGCTCGCCGCTGCCGCGGCAGCGGCGGCGCTGACCGCTGCGGTCGCCGGCCTCATCCTCGCCGCCGCGGCACTCGCCGCGGCCCGATGCTTTGCGCGGGCGGCGATCCGCTACCGGCTCCTCGCCGGCGCCTTCGGGCTGATCGCCCTGATCGGTCCGGCGGCGCTGGGCGGCGCGGCGCTGCGTCCGGCAGCCGCTTCGGCCGCGCCCGGGCTCGCCCTCAACGTCGAGCGTCTCGCGCTGCCGGTGCTGCTCGTCGCCGTCGGGCTGGCGGTCGCGCTGCTGGTCGAACTCGCGCTGGACGTCGTGCGGCTGCGGAGCATCAAGCGATCGGCCGAACCGCTCGGCACCCTGCCGATCCGCCACGCCCGCATCGGCACGTCGTCGACCGTTCCGACGCCGACCGCGATCGGATACTTCCATCCCGCTATCGTCGTGCCGGCCGGATTCCGCGACCGGGTCGATGCGGGTGAATGGGAGGCCGTGCTGGCGCACGAGTGCGCACACCTCGCCAGGCGTGACGATTGGGCCAAGGCGCTGCAGAGCGCCGTCCTGCGGGCCTGCTGGTGGCTGCCCGGACTGTGGCTGCTCAGCCGCAGCCTGGACCTCGAACGCGAGCTGGCGAGCGACGAGCGCGCGGCGTCCGCGACGGGTGCCCGCCGCTATGCGGCCTGCCTGCTGCGGCTGGCGACCGTCGGCTGCGCCGACGAAGTCGCGCCGGCGCTGTGGGGCCGCCGCTCGCACGTCGCGATCCGGGTCGAGCGGCTGCTTCGACCGATGAGCGATCCCTCACCGATCCTGCGCGCGATCGCGCTGGGCGGCTTCACCGCGACGGTGCTCGCGGTGCTCGTTGCTGCCGTCGTCGCGGTACCGGCGATCGGGAGGCACGAGCAGCGCTCGGCGGTCTACCCGGCGCGCATCGCCGTCGTCGCGCACCGGGATCGGCCGCCGGCGTCGCGCCCCATCGCCCGCCGGACGCCCCCGGGCGCCGTCCCTGTGAAGATCTCGATCGTGCATCGCGACCTCGAGATCGTCGCGGCGATACCCGTGGGGCACGTCGAGCGGCTGAAGCCCCGCGCGCTGCCGACGGTCCGGCCGCGCCCCCTCGCGCTGCGCGCTTCGGCCGTCGCCGCGGCCGATCCGGCGCCCGCGGTCGCAATCGCGTATCAGCCGCGGCGGCGCTGCGCCACATGCTTCGGCCCGCTGCACCACGCGCCGGATAGCGCCTTCAGCGCGCCTGCCGCGGCCGCCGCACCGTCGCCGGCGGCCTTTGCCGCCTCCCCCACGCTTGCGGCCGAGGACACCGGTTCCGGCCCGGCGGCACCCAATTCGGGCTTCCTCTGGCTCCGGTTGCCCCGTGCCCTCGTCATGCCGTAAGCGCTTGCTACGGCGTCCGGAGGGCTCGGCTCGGTCGCTTGCCAGCTCCGTCCTTCTTGGGACCTCGCGCTATACTAAAGAGACCAGCCCGGTCGTCGGGCTGGAACTGTCTCCGGGAAGCGACCATGCGGATCAAGTATGAGGTTTCCGCCGGCGGGCTCGTCCTGCGACGGAACGGAAATGGGCTCGAAGCCCTGCTCATCGGGCGGGGTGAGCCGCGCGTTTGGTCGCTC
>JAQBPL010000249.1 GCA_028287545.1 Vulcanimicrobiota bacterium
GCTCGCAGCACCGCGATCCCGCACTTGCGGGTGCCCGGGTCCAGCCCCAGCACCGTCACCGCCGGCGCCGGGATCACGACCGCGGCTCCAGCGTGACGGCGAGGCTGAACTGCGCCGAGTGCGGATACAGATCACCTTCGGAGCGCGCGACCAGCCGGAAGCGACCCTTCACCCGCGTGATCTGCGCCGCCGCCGCCTCGACCTTGGTCGGGTCGAAGCCGCTCGGGAACGCGAAGAAGGGGTACGGCATCCCGCGTTCTGAGAGCGCCCGGAACGCGCGGGTTTGGATCGCGCCGTAGTCGGCCTGACTGAGCGGCCTGCCGCCCTCGACGTCGACCGAAGCGATCTCTTCGCCGTCTCCGTAGAGCCGTTTGTCCGGCCAGGAGCCGAACGAGATCGAGACCGGCTCCCCGAGAAACAGATTCTGCGAGGCGATGGGCAGGAACAAGAGCGGGTATTTGGCGTCGCCCACGGCGGCCCAGTGATCGTGCGCGTCGCGCAGCACGGCGAGGAGATCGTTGCGGACTTGCGGATCGGTCGACTTCTTCTTGTCGGGCAGGAGTCCGACCCGGCGCGCGTTCTGGTTGGCGATCCGCACCGTGTCGTCGAAGAACGCCGAGAACACGCGCAGCTCTTGCTCCTCGCCCAGCGACGTCTGGATCAGCGCACCGGGGCCCAGCAGGCCGCCTTTCGGGATCGCGATGTTCTCGTTGCGGGTCGTCCTGAGCTCCTGCTGCTGCGAAACCGCCTGAGCCTGAAGCGCGTTGATCTGCGCGTTGAGCTGGCCGAGCCGGAAGAAGGCCGTGCGGACCTGGCTCGACGCGACGAGCGCGACGAGGGTGACGGAAAGCGCGATCAGCATTCCGGTGGCGACCGCGACGATCGTCGACGTGTACTTCGGGCGCAGGCCGAACATGGTCAGCCGCTTGCGGCCGACCTGATGGCCGACCCGGTCGCCGATGTACGCGATGACGCCGGCGACGATCGTGATCCCGAACACGGAGAGAATTCCCGGCCAGACGGAGACCATGCTGCGCTAGCGTCCCATCAGACGCGCGACGCCCGGCGCAGCAGGGTCGCGCCGATCACGGTGAAGACCAGGTTGGGCGTCCAGGCGGCCGGTCCGGCGAGCCAGGTCGCGAGCCCGCCGACGGTCAGGAAGACCGTCGAGACCACGTAGTAGATGAACACGATCGCGATCGCGATCCCGAAACCGAGGCCCGTTCCGCCGCCGCGCACCGCGCGCAGCCCGAACGAGACGGCGATCAGCGTGAACACGAACGCCGAAAACGGGCGCGCCAGCTTGGCGGCGTAGCTCGCGGTGAAGAGCCGCTGCTGCTGGGGCGAGAGCTGGCCCGAATCGAGCCGCTCCTTGATCTCGGCGCGCGAGAGATCTTCGGGGTTCGTGATGTTGAGCGACCCTTTGGCGATCTGGTTGGGCCGCTCGCCGATGTCGACCTCGAGCTGCGGGAACGTCGAAACGGCCGTCGTGCCGTCGGGTGAGAAGCGGTAGGTCTTCGCGTTCTGGAACGTCCACGTCGGGGCGACGTACGTCGCGCGGTCGGCGATGATGAACTCTTGCGGCTTCTGCTGCGCGTCGTACCGGATCACCGTCACGTTGAGCAGCGCTTGCGTCTGCACGTCGAAGGCGCTCGCGATCGTCACCTGTTTGCCGCCGCCGGGGAGTCCGGTGACGGCGGAGAGGTTCGAGAGCGCTCCCGATGCGTGCTCGATGACCGATTGACGCACGAACGCGGCTTTGTCGTTGGCGAACGGCACGAGCAGCTCTTGCGCGATCAGCGAGAACAGCGAGACGACGAGGCCGACCAGCAGCAGCGGCGCGACGATGCGCGAGAGCGAGATCCCGCCCGCCTTGAGCGCGGTGATCTCGCTTTCGCCGGAGAGCCGCTGCATCGCCAGCAGCGTCCCGAGCAGCATCGCCATCGGGATGACGAGCAGCAGATAGTACGGCATCTGAAAGAGGAAGTACTCGACCGCGGCCCAGAGCGGCGCGTGCTCTTCGGAGACGAGCCGCCCGATGGCGAGGATCTGCGTCGCGACGAAGATCAGCGTGAACGCCGAGAGGCCGAACAGGAACGGACCCTGCAGCTCCGCGACGAGGTAGCGGTCCATGATCGTCGGCGGCCACAGCGGCGTGCGCTGCGCGGTGTGTCCGAGCGCCTGCGCTCGCGCCGCCGTCACAGACGAAACCCCTCGCCGAGGTAGAACTTGCGCGCGATCGGCGAGTCCAGCACGTCCTGTGCGGAGCCGCTGACCTCGATCTTGCCGTCGTTGAGAATGTACGCGCGATCGACGATCGCCAGCGTCTCGCGCACCTGGTGGTCGGTGATGAGGATGCCGAGGCCGCGGTCGCGCAGCTGGCGGATCATCGTTTGGATGTCGGCCACCGCGATCGGATCGATCCCGGTGAACGGCTCGTCGAGCAGCAGGAAAGCCGGCTCGGTCGCGATTGCGCGCGCGATCTCGACCCTGCGGCGTTCGCCGCCGGAGAGCGAGTCGCCGCGCGCGTCGATGAAATCTTCCAACCCGAACTCGCTGAGCAGCTCCGGGAGCCGCCGCTCGCGCTCCGCGCCCGGGACGCCGTTCATCTCCCAGATCAGCCGCAGGTTGTCGCCGACCGAGAGCTTGCGGAAGATCGAGTTCTCCTGCGCGAGATACCCGATGCCGGCGCGCGCGCGCTCGTGCATCGGCGCACCGGTGATCTCGCGCGCCTGGCCGTCGCGCTCGAGCACGACGGTTCCGCCGTCGGGGCGAACCAAGCCGACGACCATGTAGAACGTCGTCGTCTTCCCCGCCCCGTTCGGACCGAGCAGGCCGACGACTTCACCGCGCTCGACCTCAGCGCTCACGCCCTTGACGACCGTGCGCGCACCGTATTTCTTGAGCAGCTCGCGCAGGACGATGCGATCGGTCACCCTTGACCCCCGGACCAGACCTTGACGTCGTGAAGCCGCACGTCGCCGTCGAGGTGATCGCCGCTCAGCTGCAGGCCGTTGGGACCGGTCAGCACGACATGGCCTTCGCCGTGGAGTCGCTCGGTTGTCGCGTCGTAACGCAGGTTGTCACAGGTCAGGATGCCGCCTTCCGCAGTTCGCGCGCGAACGCCGCCCATCATATCGATACTGTTGTCGCGTTGTTTCACGGTGGCCTTCGGTGCGTCGGCCACGGTGGAAGAGCCGCTGCGATCGATGAACGTGATGTGCGGCCGCTCGAGAACCGCCGAGCCGTTGGTTCCGCCGACCGCGTTGCCGACGAACGAGAGCGCGCGAATCGTGTAGACCTTGCGGTTCGCCTTGGACCACGTCATGACCGCCGGGGTGAGCGCGTTGCCTTGCCCGACGACGTGGACCGGCACCGGCGTCGCGGTCGCGGCCGGGCGAGCCGGGGCCGGGGGGCCGGACGACGGCGAGGGGGCCCGCCCGGCGCAACCGGCCAGAAAGATCAGTCCGGCAACGCCGGCGACCAGATCAGATCGCATCGTTGCGTACTACGGCGAGAGCGAGCGGCACGACCTGGAGACCGAGCGCGAAGAAGATGCTTATCGTGTTGATTCCGCAGTCGATCACCAAGGCGATCAAGCCCGCCGCCAGGCCGAGAGCGAGCGCCCCAGGCAGCCGCTTGGCCGCGCGCGCCTCGCGAAACACCCGGCGCAGGATCACGGTGAACGAGAAAGTGAGGGTCCCCACGGCCAGGATACCACCGTCCGCCGCGAAGGCAATTGGGAGCGAATGAGGGTCGAAGGCGACCGGCGTGGTCGGGCCGGGCGCTTCGGGCGGCCGCAGAACGTCGTAGGTTTTCGGGAAGGCGAGCGGACCGACGCCCAGCAGAGGGAAGCGTTCGAAGGTCGTCAGACCCGTCCGCCAGGCAACGGCGCGCGATTCCGTGTCGCGCGGATTGTGGTGCTGCGCTCCCGCCACCGCGTCCAGGCCGATCCCGGCCAGGCCGGCGACGACGGCGGCGGCGAGCAGCAGCCTGGCCCGGCTGGCCAGCGCGTACGCGGCGACGCCGCAGACCGCACTGAGCGCGCCCCAGCGCGAGAACGTCGCCCCCAGGGTCACGAGCAGTACCACCGCGGTGACGGCGGCGAGCCGGTTGCGGCCGACGACCGCGAGCGGCAGGGCGACGCCCAGACCGATCAGCGTGTACCCGGCCAGCTCGTTCGGGTTGATGAACGTTCCGACCGCACGCCCGTTGTCGTAGGCGTAGATAGCGACGGGCCGGTGCGAAAGCACCATGACCAGCGCCAGCAGCGACGCGGCGAGGGCCGACCAGAGGAAGGCTTGCAAACACATGCGGGTCGTCGGCGCGTCCGCGTCGCGCGCCAGCGCGAGCCCCGCGCCGCCGAGCCCGAGCACCATGACGCTCAGGCCGATCCCGACCGGCGGGTCGAAGCCGGTCAGTGACGAGATGAGCGATGCGGTACCGGGCGCGAGGAACGCGAGGGTCAGCGCGTCCGGCCGGGCGGAGCGCGCGGCGGCCGGGACGACGGCGGCCAGCGAGGCGAGAGCGAGGATCCCGATTGCGATCGTCACCGCGACCGGGACCAGCGGCGGGATCGGCGGGCGGGCCGGATCGAGCGCGACGAGCGTTCCGTATAACGGTACGAACGCGCAGAGCACGACCTGACCGAGCGAGGAGAGGCGCATCAGGCCGCCGCCAGTCCGGCGATCGCCTGCGCGATCGCGCGCGCTCCGCCGGGGCCGCCCATGCGCTCGCGCCCGGCCGCGCCCATCCGCGCACGCCGTTCGTCGTCTGCGAGGAGGGCGGCGATCTCGGCGGCGGCCGTGTCCGGCTCGCCCGCAACGATCAGCAGCGCCTCGCCGAGCAGCCCGAACTGTCGCTTGCGGTACCAGGCGTCACGCGGCACGCCGTCGAGCTCGAGCGCGACGACCGGCAGTCCCTCCGCCGCGGCGGCTTCGTTGGCCGTTCCGCTCTGGCCGAGGGCGAGCGTCGCGCCGTGCAGCAGCGCGCCGAGCGCGCCTTCCCACGGCCGCAAAGCGCCGAGTTCGAGCGCCGGCGCGAACCGCCCGGGGTCGAGGTTCGGCGCGATCGAGAGGACCGCGTCCAGCGCGCCGATACGGGTCCGCAGCCGCGCGACGACGCCGGCGAGCCGCAGCGCGTCGGCGTAGGCGCGCTCGCGCGAACCGGGCAGCAGCGCGAGCCGCACCGGAGCGCGCCAGTCGACCCGCTCGGTGCTCGCCAGCAGATCGACGATCACGTTGCCGGGCGCTTCGGCGGCGACGCCGCGCGCGCGCAGTTCCGCCGCCGTCGCAGCGTCGCGCACGAAGATGCGGCGCGCGCCGCCGATGATGCGCCGCTCGCCTGGACCGTACGGCGCGACGTACACGCTCTTCGCGGTTCCGACGAAGGCGAGCGGCGCGCCGGCGATCCGGGCGAGCGCGCACGCGTATGCGTCGCCGACCGCGACGACCGCGGCGTAGCGCCCGCGCGACGCGCGCAGGAACGCGACTTGACGCGCGAAGAGGCCGATAAATCCGGCACCGAGATCGCGGGCGAACGCGCGCACGTTGCCCATCGCGACGAGGCCGCCCGAGGGCATGGTGCGTTGCGGGCCGACGTCGGCGAACCCGCCGCCGCCGAAGCCCTCACCCACGAGACCCAGATGCTCCGTAACGATCGGCGCCAGCGCCCGCACTTCATCCGCGATCCGGCTTGCGATTGCGGCTTCACCGTGTCCGTTCGTCACAAAGAGCACGCTAGGCAAGGGGTTCCAATGCGAAGTCGGCGATCGTTGCGCGGCCGGCGGCGTCTTTGACCAATTCGGTTCGCGACGCGTAGGCGCCGTATGGGCCGGCGTGCACGATCGGCACGCCGCCGACGTATTCGGGCGCGGCGAGCGTGTCGTGGCTGTGTCCGCCGAGGATGAGCTCGAGCCTCGGAACCGCGCGCGCCAGCAGGCGGTCGTGCGTCAGCCCCAGGTGCGAGAGCGCAATCAGCGTGATCTCCGGCGGCGTCTCGGCGGCGATGCGGCCTGCGGTCTCGATCGGATCGAGAAACCGCCACCCGAAGACCCGTTCCCACAGCGACCGGGTCGGATACTGCACGACCAGCAGGCCGAAGAAGCGCAGCGTCCACGGCGCGCCGCCCTCGTCACGCCGCAGCGTGACGTCGGCGCTGAACGGCAGCTCGCGCCCTCGCGTGTCGACGAGGTTCGCGCACACGACGCGGTGCTGCATCTGCGCGATCCGCGACCGCACGGCACCGAAGAGATAGTGGAACTCGCGGTTCCCCATCGCTTGTACGTCGACGCCGGCGCGGTCGAGTTCGGCGATGATCGGCTCGCGGCGGTGAAAGACCGTCTGCGAACCGCGCAGGCTATCGCCGCAATCGACGTAGAGGCCGGGGCGCTCGCGCCGCAGCGCCGCGATCGGTTCGGCGACGTGCCGCCGGTCGTGAAGGTCGCTCGTGTGGTAGATCCGCATCAGGCCGGCAGGACCGCACCGACCGCCCGGCTTTCGGCGACGGTGCGCAGCACCCAGTCGGCGTTGCGCTGCAGCGCGTCGGCCGGCCCGAGCGCCGCGCGGACGCGCTCGTATCCGTCGCGCTGAGCGCCCGGATCGTCGAGCAGCCGCAGCAGTGCGTCGGCAAGCGCGGCCGGCGTCGCCGCTTCCTGCAGCAGCTCCGGGACGATCGGCTCGTCGAGCACGAGGTTCGGCAGCGTGACGTACCGCCCGCGATAGATGCGGCGGGCCAGCTTCATCTGCGCTTCGGAGAGCACGTAGAGCGCGACGGCAGGCGTCTCCACCAGCGCCGCTTCGAGCACCGCGGTCCCCGACGCGATCGCGGCCGCGTCGGCCCCGCGCAGAACCGCGCGCGCGTCGCGCACGATCTCGACCGGCAGCGGCGAGCGAAAACTGAGCAGATGCTCCATGTGGCGCTGCGCGTCGTCGTCGGCGGCGACCAGGACGGCGCGCACGTTCGGCCGCACTTCGCGCACGCGCGCGATCGCGTCGAGCAGCCGCGGCGTGTGCCGCGCGATCTCCGGACCGCGACTTCCGGGCAGCAGCGCGACGACGCCGCCGTCGGGCGGCGCAAGAGGGCGCGGTGCTCGCGCGGCGATCGTCGAAACCAGCGGATGCCCGACGTACCCGATCGGCAAGCCAAGACCGCGATAGAATCCCGCTTGGTGGCCGAACAGCGTGAGCGGATCGCTCAGCGACGCGACCGCGCGCGCGCGTTTGGCATTGTCGAGCCATGCCGACGGCGGCGCGTAGTACACGATCGGTCGGCTGTATCCCAGCCGGCGCAGCATCCACGCGAACCGCACGTTGAAGGCGCCGAAATCGACGAGCACGACGACGTCGTGCGGATCGGCACGCAGCCGCAGCGCGTTGCGCACGCAAGCGAAGCCCAGCCGCGGGATCTTGCGCAGCGCATCGAACAGCCCGATCGAAGCCCACCCGCGCGTGCGCTGGACGACGTCCACGCCGGCCCGCGCCAGCCGTTCGTCGCCGATCCCGCGCGCTTCGACCGCGACGCGCGTGCGCAGCGCGTCGAGCAGTTCGACGGCGAGCAGTTCACCAGAAGCTTCGCCCGTGCTGAAAAAGACGCGCATGAGCGAGTCCTCGGCTATTTCAAGATCCCGCGTTCCGAGGGCGCCTCGAGGAACGCGAGCAGCGCGCGTCCCTCGTCGGTCTTCACCGTCTCGCGCAGTGCGGCGACCGCCTGGGAGACGTTGCGCTCGGAGCGG
>JAQBPL010000110.1 GCA_028287545.1 Vulcanimicrobiota bacterium
CCAGGTTATACTGAGAGCACTGTCATGGCGTACATCCGCGAAATCATCACCGACGGACATCCCACCCTGCGCAAGGTCGCGAAGAAGGTCGATCCGGCCGAGATCGCCGACCCGATCTTCCAGCAGCTGCTCGACGACATGTTCGAGACGATGTACGCCGCGCCCGGAATCGGGCTGGCGGCGCCGCAGATCGGGATCTCCAAGCGTATCTTCACCGTCGACCTCCAGGACGAGGATGACGAGACGAACGGCGGACCGCTGGTCGTGATCAACCCCAAGTTCACCGAGACCGAGGGTGAGGTCGAGGCGATCGAAGGCTGCCTCTCCGTCCCCGGCATGGTCGGCGAGATGACCCGCTTCCAGCGCGTCGTGTGCGTGGGGCTCGACCGCCACGGCAAGCGCATCAAGCTCGAGGGTCAGGGACTCTTCGCGCGCTGCCTGCAGCACGAGATGGATCACCTCAACGGCATCCTCTACATCGACAAAGCGAAGAACGTGCGGCCCGCACAAACCGAAGAGGAAGTCGCGGAGGCCGAAGCGGTCGCCGCCGGCGCTCGCTGAAGGTCGTCGTTTTCGGAACGAGCGAGTTCGCCGTTCCGATTCTCGAAGCGGTCGCGCAGCGGCACGACGTCGTTGGCGTCGTCACGCAGCCTGACCGACCCGCCGGGCGCGGCCACAAGCTCGTCGCGACGCCGGTGAAGCGCGCGGCCGAGGCGCGCGGCTTGCGCGTTTTCACACCCGACCGCCTCAAGCCGTTCGTCGACGAAGCGCGCGCGCTCGCGCCCGACGCGTTCGTCGTCGCATCGTACGGCAAGATCGTCCCGCAAGCGCTGCTCGACGTTCCGCGCCTCGGCGCGCTCAACGTGCATCCGTCGCTGCTGCCGCTGTACCGCGGCGCGACGCCGCTGCAGTCGGCGATCGCCGACGGCCGCACCGAAACCGGGGTATCGATCATCCTGATGGACGCGGGGATGGATACCGGCGACGTCGTGCTGCAGGAACGCAGCGCGCTCGGGCCCGACGAAACGTACGGCGAACTCCACGACCGGCTCGCGGCGCGCGGCGCCGGCTTACTCCCCGACGCGCTCGAGGGAATCGAGCGCGGTACGCTTACGCGGCGCTCGCAGTCGTCGTTCGGAATCTCCGACGACGAGATCGCGCACACGCTCACCCGCCCGATCGCGAAGGAGCGCTGGGCGCTCGACCGGACGCGCGGCCCCCAAGGAATGGTGAATCAGATCCGCTCCCTCGCACCCGCTCCCGCGGCGCGTCTCGCCGTAGACGGTGAAACGCTCAAAGTGCTCAGCGCCCGCCTCGCGCGCGACGGCGAGGCGCCGGGCGTGCCGACGTCGGACGACGGCGTCGCGTACGACGGCATCGTCCTCTTGCGAGTGGTGCCGCCGAACCGCGCGCCGATGAGCGGCGCCGCCTGGCGCCGCTCGGCGGCCCACGCGTGAGCCCCTCGCCGGCCGCGACGACCGCGCGAGAAGTGGCGCTGCAGGTCTGCCGCGACGTCTTCGGAGCCAGCCCCCGCGGCGCGCGCGAAGCGCTGGACTATCGCCTGCGCAAGACGAGCCTCGACCCGCGCGACCGCGCGTTCGCGACCGAGCTCGCGTACGGCGCGATCAAGATGCGCCGCTATCTGGATTTCGAACTGCAGCCATACGTCGGCGAGCGCACGCAGCCGCTGCCGCAGCCGATCGCGGAGATCTTGCGGCTGGGCACGTACCAGTTGCGCCTGATGTCGGGCGTCGAAGCTTACGCCGCGGTGTCGGAGAGCGTCGGGCTGGCCCGCAAGTACGGCCACAAAGGGACCGCCGGGCTGGTGAACGCGGTCCTGCGCAAGGTGTCGGTCGAACCGCCTCGCGAGGCGGACCTGCCGACTCGCGCCTCCCTGCCGACCTGGGTGGTCGCGCATTGGCGCGAGCGGTTCGGGGCGGAACGGCTCGACGCGATCGTCGCCGGCGTCAACGGTGCCGCTCCGGCCGGCCTGTGCATCGACGGCCGGCGCGCGACCCTCGTCGAGGCCCAGCAGGCGCTCGCGGACGCCCAGATCGCCGCAACGCCCAGCGCGTTCGCGCGCGACGTGCTCGTGCTCGACCCCGGCGCATCCGCCGCCGAGGTGGAACGCCTGGCCCAGCATCGCTGGCACCTCCACGCGGAAGCGGCCGCCTTCCCGGTCGACATCCTGGATCCGCAGCCGGGGATGCGCATCGTCGAGTTGTGCTGCGGGCGCGGCAACAAGACGCTGCAGATCGCGAGCCGGACCGGCGATGCGGGAACGGTCTTGGCGGTGGACGACGACGCAAACAAGATCGCCCAGTGCACGGCGCGCCTGAAGGCGGCCGGGATCGGCTCCGTCGCCCTGGTGACCGCTGATGCGACGACGCTGCGAGCGACCGGCGAAGACGACGCGGTCCTGCTCGACGCGCCGTGCTCGGGCCTGGGCATCCTGGGACGCCAGCCCGAGGCGCGCTGGCGCAAGCGCCCCGACGATCCGGAGCGCATGGCCGAGCTGCAGCGCGCGCTGCTCGGCGCCGCGTCGCGCTGCGTCAAACCCGGCGGCGTGCTGGTGTACGCGGTCTGCTCGACCGATCGCCGCGAAGGAGAAGACGTGATCGAGGGATTCCTCGCCGCGCACGACGGGTTCGCGCGCGACGCGATCGCGCCGCGCTATGCACCGTTCCTGAGCGACGCAGGCGACGTGCTCGTACCGCCCGGCATCGACGGCCGCGACGGATTTTTCGTCGCACGGCTCACCCGCCGCCTATCCTGAGCTCGTCGCAGGGATGAACATCTTCGCTCGGATCGAGACCGCGTGCGCGCGGCTGGTCGAGGATTCGTTTGCGCGAGTCTTCCCGAGCGCCCTCGATCCCGCGCAGATCGGCCGGCGGCTGGTCGCGACGGCGCAGTCGAATCCGAGCGACGTCTACCTCGTGCGCGTCCACCCCCGCGACTACGCCCGCTTCACCGGCGAACGCGACTTTCTCGAAGGCCGCTGGAGCGCGATGCTGCGCGAAGTGCTTCCCGCCGATCGCGCCGCTGCGGCGCGCGTCGTCCTCGACGAGGACCCCGACGTCGTCGACGGTTCGCTGGCGATCGAAGCGGTGGTCGACGAGCGCGTGCAGACGCTGGCGATCGAGCGGCCCGACGGCACGCGCGTCGCGCTCGCCGACGGGCTCACCATCGGCCGCGCCGACGACAACACCGTGGTGCTGCACGACGCGCGCGCCTCGCGGCATCACGCGCGGATCATCGCCGACGGCACCGGCTGGACCGTCGAGGATCTCGGCTCCTCGAACGGCACGTTCGTCGACGGCGCGCAGGTCCGCCGCTCGCGGCTCGATCGCGAGCAGATCCTCACCGTCGGCGAGACGTTCATGCGGATCGTGGAGCCGACGTGACCGATCCGCGCCTGGTGACGCTCGGCTTGTCCTGCGCCTTTCTCGCCTACGTCGTCCTGGTGCGCGACCGTCGCGGCCCGCCGCCGGCGCCGGCGCTCGAGGCGACCATCCCGACCGGGATCGAGCTGACCGTTTTTCATGCCGGCGCGATCAAGACATATCGCTTCGGAAGGCGTATCCTCGTAGGGCGGGCGCCGAGTGCCGATCTTCGGCTCGACGACGCGCGGGTAAGCCGTCTTCACGCGCGAATCGAGATGCGGGACGACGGCGTATACGTTGAAGATCTAGGAAGCCGCAACGGGACGACGGTCGAAGGTGAGCCCGTAGGCGCGTCGCGGCTTCTCGCCGTCGACGACGAAGTAACGGTGGGAACGGCAGCCCTGGTGTTCCGAGGAGTGGGAGCATGGAAATAGCGGTCGGTTCGCGACCCGGTGTCCC
>JAQBPL010000146.1 GCA_028287545.1 Vulcanimicrobiota bacterium
AGCGAGTAATCCGTGTCGCAGAACGCGCAGCTGAGATTGCAGCCGGCGAGGCGGACGAAGACCGCGGGTGTCCCGGTCCACGTCCCCTCGCCTTGGACGCTGTAGAAGATCTCAGCCAGCTGCAGCAATGCGAGACCGTTTAGCCGTGCGAGGCCTGACGGTATGCACGCAGCACTTGGACGGTGACCACCGCGTTCTGCGGGATCGTCACTTGCTGCCTGGCGTTCTTGCCGTAGATGTAGCCGCCGGCCGCACCGACCAGACCGCCCACGTTCGTACCGAGCTTCTTGCCGACGATGTTGCCGAGGATCATCCCGGCGACCGCGCCGCCGGCTTCGTTCACGACGTTGCTCTTGGTGTTCTCTTGGACGTTCGTCGCGCGGCCGTCGAGGGTGTACGAGGTGCCCGAGGCGGTGCGCAATTTGTCGAAGCAGAGTTGGATCTTACCGGGTCTGCCCTGACCGGCGGTCTGCACGTCGCAGACGTGCCCGTAGATCTTGGCGCCGTTGATGTTGTTGTCCTGAGAGTGGACGTTCGACATCGTGAAGCGCTGGCCGACCTGCGCGCCCTTCGAATCGAGGCTCTGGTCCATGGTGCCGGTGAGCATGGTCCCGGCCGTGATGGCCGCGGAGGCCGCGAGCGGGATAAAGGCAAGGGAGGCCGCGACGGCCAGGCTAGAGAGTTTGCGCATCATATTTTCTGAAAAGCTCCTTCGGTTGGTTGGGGTCCTACCGAGCTTTACCCAGTTCGGGTAAGAGGATCGTCCTTTCTTAGAACGACACAAGCCTTACGAGTCTCCCACAGCGTGAGTTCCGTCAACTGGGGCAGCGCCGGAGCGAGCCGGTGCCATATCCATACAACGATGTTTTCCGCGGTCGGGTTGTCGATCGCGTCGTTCAGCGACTGGTGGTCGAGCTGGCTGACGACCGCTTCCTTGACGACCCGCGAGACCAGATCGAAGTCCTGGATCATCCCGGCGGCCGGCCCGTCGCCCTGCAGGGGGCCTTCCAGCCCGACGTCGAGCCGGTACGAGTGGCCGTGCAGCCGGGAGCACTTCCCCGGATGATGCGGCAGCACGTGGGCGGCCTCGAACGTAAACGATTTGCGGATCTGCACCGCCGGATGGCTTCGCCGCCGAACGGGACGTCGCCTCACCTTGCGGAATCGGAGTCCCGTGCAGACCAACCGTGAGCGCCTCGTCGTCCAGATCGTCAGCGGAGAAGTCGCCCCGGCCTTGCTCGCCTCGTCGCTCTACGACGTCGGGGCCGACGGCGTGCCGCGCATCCTGCCCGAGGTGGGCGGCATCACGCTCAACGTTCGGGTCGGCGATTCCGCGTTCGCTTACGAAGCCGATCACATCGAGCCGTGCATCAGCGCGCGGCACCCCGACGACGCCATCAATCGCGGCTTCACCACGTTCTCGTGCATCGGCAACGTCGCCACCGTGACCGACGGCGAGGCGAAAGGCGCGCGCGGGGTGGTCACCGGCAAGCACGGCGGCGTCGACCACGTCATCATCGACTTTCCGGTCGACGTCATGGAGCAAATGCAGATCGGCGATCGGATCAGCGTGCGTGCCGTCGGCGCGGGCCTCGCCTTGGCCGACGCGGGCGACCTGCGGGTGTTCAACTGCGATCCCGGGCTGTTCGAGAAGCTGGGCCTCAAGCAGCGCGGCGAGGGCCGCTTCACGCTGCCGGTCGCGTGCATCGTCCCGGCCCGCGTGATGGGTTCGGGGCTCGGCCGGCAAACGGTCGTGCGCGGCGACTACGACATCCAGTGCTTCGACGAGATGACCGTGCGCGAATACCGCTTGGACACGCTTCGTCTCGGCGACGTGGTAGCGATCGTCGACGCCGACAACACCTACGGGCGCATCTTCCGGACCGGTGCGGTGACGATCGGCGTGGTCGCGCACGGCGCGTCGAACCTCGCCGGTCACGGACCCGGCGTGACGACGCTCTTGAGCTCGGCTTCCGGCGCGATCGAACCGGCGCTCGACGACGCGGCCAACCTCGCGACGATCTTGGCGCTGCGATGACCGTGCCGCCCGACCCGATCTCGCCTGCGGAGCGCGCCGAACCGGTCGTCGTCGTGCCGTACGATGCCGAATGGCCGCGCACGTTCGAGGCTGTCCGCGCGCGGATCGCGCCGCACTTGGGGGACGTGGCGGTCGGGATCGAGCACGTCGGCAGCACCGCGGTGCCGGGACTCGACGCCAAGCCGATCGTCGACGTCGACGTCGTGGTGCGTCGGGAAGAGGACCTGCCCGAGGCGATTCGCCTGCTGGCGACGATCGGCTACGCGCACCTGGGCGATCTCGGCATCGCGGGGCGCGAGGCGTTCCGCGCGCCGGCGGGCCTGCCGAGCCATCACCTCTACGTCTGTGCCGCCGGCGCCGCCGCGCTGCGCGCGCACCTGACCCTGCGCGACGCGCTGCGCGGCGATCCCGAACTCGTCGCGGCGTACGGTGCCCTCAAGCGCGAGCTCGCCGAGCGCTACCGCGACGACCGCGACAGCTACGTCGAAGGTAAGACGCCGTTCATCACGGCGGTGCTCCTCGACGTCCGCGAAGGCGTCCGGCGCGCGCTGCGGCGTTGATGTCGACGTCGTGGGGCACGCGAACGTGGATCGCGTGCGCCGCTCTCGCTGCGATTACGGTGTGGCGTGCTCCGGCGCCGCCGGCGGATTTTGTTCGCCGATCCCGCAGGTGGCCGACAGCATTCGCATCCTGGCGCCGGTCGCGGTGAATCGGGCCAACGCGCCGGGCTCCGTAGAAATCATCATCGCCGTGAAACCGCCCGACGAGGACATTACCGATAACCCGCCGGTCACGTGCCGCATGCTTTTGAAGCTCCCGATCGGCGGCTACGCGACGCTCTGAGCTGCGCCGCGACGGCTAGCGTTTCGGCTTGCGGACGTATGCGGCGCTGGTTCGGTAGTCGAACCAGAGCTCGTAGGTACGGAGCAGATCGGTTCCCATGACGCCGTCGGTATCGTCCGTTCCGAGGTCGGCGTTCGAGACGTCGGCGATCGCGTCGCGCGTCCAGAGCCCGGCGAGTTCGAAGGCGGGGACGCGCGTCAACTCCGCGTTCGCGAAGCCGCCCATCCCACGCAGGTGGATCGTCGTTCCTGTGCGGTCGGGCGCGAAATCCGCGCGGTCGGCGAACGAGGTCTCGAACACCGTGCGGTTCGCGCCGGTGTCGAGCACGACGCGCGCGACGCCGGTTCCCGCGTGCATCCGCACGGCGGGCGTCTTGTCGTCGAGTCCGAGCGCGACCGTGCCGGTATCCGCCGGTCGTGCGAAGCGATCGGGCGCGATCGCTTCCGCGACGTTCTTGGCGAAGTTGAGGTGGACGACCGTGTCGGCGAAGAAGTCGAAACCGAGCAGTCCTGCGATGTGCGTGCGATCGTCGAGGTGGAACGGGATCGTCACGACGCGCGCGATCACGTTGCGCATCCGCAAGCCGCCGATCGTCATCTGCGGCACGATCGTCGTCGTTTCAGGAAACGTCCCCAGCGTCGAGCCGATGTGTTGGCCGTACCGCTCGAATCCTTGCTGGTCGACGAGGCTCGGATCGACCACGATCCCGGCGGCGCCGGAATCGAGCAGAAAGTCGTACGCGCCGCGTCCGACGATCACGCGCACGACGGCGAGACCGTTGACGAAACGGACCGGGAGGCGGACCGTCGCCTGGCGCTCGGGGAACTCGACGATCCGGCGGCTCGCCGGCATGTCCAGGTCGGACCGATCGGGCGTTGGATCGAGCGTGCGGGTCGAGAGGATCTGCTCGCGTTCGTTGCCGACCGAGTCGACGGTGCGTACTCGCGACGGTTCGGGAACGCCGTCGACCAGACGGTAGTCGTCGAAGCTGGCCGCGTAGCGGCGCCGGCGCTGAACCCATTCCTTGCGCACCAGGTATCCGGTGCGCTTGTCGATGTAGAGCCATTGGTGGCGGCCCGCGCTCGGGTTGACCTCGACGACGTACGCGCCGAACTGCGCCGAGTCGCCGACGAGCCGCACGTCGCGCTCGTCGCTGGGATCGCGAAACGCGTGGTCGCTCGCCACGTCGCGCTGGTCGTGCACGCCGGGAAAGGTGAAGGTGATCCCGTTGCGGTTCTGTTCCCAGTGCGTTCCGTGCAGCACGCCGCGCTCGTAGGTCAGCGGTCCGAGCGAGCTCGTTTCACGGAAGTCCCTGCCGAGCCGGTTGATTTTGTACGAGCCGACCGTTCCGTCCTGAAAGAGCCGCCAGTCTTCCTGGATCGTCGCAGCCCGCGAGTGCTCGTGCGGATGCGCGTGCTCGAAGAGCGCGCGAACGCGCGCGAGCGTCGCAGTAGAAGCGATGAGGCCGCTGGGCTCGTCGTCGATCGCCGCGAGCGCTTGACCACCGGTGAGGGCGAGCACGGCGAGGAGCGCTGCTCCGCGCCGCGCCATTCTGTTTAGAGCGATCCGCCGGGTCCCATGGCTTCGAGGCGTTTCTTGAGGTCGAACAGGAACCCGCTGGCCACGGCGCCGTCGACGACGCGGTGGTCGAGCGACAGACAAACGTTCATCATCGAACGGATCGCGATGGCGTCGTCGTCCCGCACGACCGGACGCTTCACGACGGCTTCGGTCGTGACGATCCCGGTCTGGCCCGGGACGAGGATCGGTGCCGAGAGGATCGATCCGTTCGCGCCGGTGTTGTTCACGGTGAACGTCCCGCCGGCGAGGTCGTCGGCGCCGAGTTTCCCGCGCCGGGCTTTGTCGATGAGGGCGCCCGCCGCGAGGGCCAACCCTTTGATCGTGAGCTGATCGGCGCCGCGAATCACCGGCACGACCAGGTTGCCGTCGGCGGCGATCGCCAGGCCGACGTTCACCTCGCGGTGGACCCGAATGCCCTCGTCCGTGTACGAGGCGTTCATCAACGGAAAAGCTGCCAGCGATTCGACCGCCGCGCGGATGAAGAACGGCAGGAGGGTGAGCTTGACGCCGTGCGTCTTCTCGAACGCGTCCTTCTCGCGCGCGCGCCACTTCCACACGTTGGTGACGTCGACTTCGACCATCGTCCACGCGTGAGGAGCGGTGTGCTTCGATTCGACCATGCGCTGCGCGATGATCTTGCGCGCCTGGGTGAGCGGGATCAGATCTCCCGGCCGCGCGCTGCCGTAGGTCGTACGGCTCGGCGCCGACGGGGCTTTGGCCGGCGCGCTCGTCTTCGCGAAGTACTCCGGATTGTCGGCCGTGATCGTCGCCGCGACGCCGGCGCTGGGTCCGGCTTTGGCGGCCGCGATGATGTCGTTCGCGGTGATCCGCCCGTGGTCGCCGCTGCCGCGCACGCGGCCCACGTCGACCTGATGCTCGCGCGCCAATCGCCGCACCGCCGGCGAAACCCGCACCCCGCCCGGCCCGTTCCCGTTCGACCCAGCCGGAGAACCATTCGAGCCAACCGTGTCACGCTGGGCACCAACCGTGTCACGCTGGGCACCAA
>JAQBPL010000161.1 GCA_028287545.1 Vulcanimicrobiota bacterium
CCAGGGTCGCCGCATGAACATCGACTGGCTGTCGATCCGCGACATGATCTGCCCGACCGACGTGACGCGCTCCACGGTGGTTCTCACCGGCAGCGCGAGCCGTCGGGCCCGCGCCGTCGCGTTGTGGTCGTGGCTCCCTAACTAGGGACTCACCAGAGCCAAACGGGCGTCGCGGGCAACCGCGGCGCCTTCTCTTTTTCATCCGCGAAGGACACGACATGGCCGAAGAAACGCAGACCGCGCCCGCGACGCGCAAAGAACAGCCGCGCAAAAAGCGCATCGTCGTGGACGAACTGCGCGACAAAGCGATCTACGTCGGCCGTAGCTCGGTCATCTTTCGTCCGGGCCAACTGCTCGACAGCGAGCACATGATCAACCTCGCAAAAGAGCACGACATCCTCACGCGCGAGTGCTAGCCCGTGGCCTCCACTCAGTTTCCGCTGACGGAGGCGATGAAGGCCGAGGTGCGGCGCGTTCTGGGCTATCCGGCGCTGCTCTCGCAGGCGTCGCTCGAGACGCACTATCCGAACTTCGCGTCCGAACTCGCGATCTTCCAGCCGTACGCGATCCTCGAGAGTAAGTTCTCGTTCCTCGGCGTGACGCCGCAAGACGCGGTGCCGATCTTCGGGGCCGAGCACCCGTTCTTCTCGCAGTACTTCACGCCCGCGTCGTTCGCGATGAACTTCACGGTGCCGACCGCGCCCGCCGCGGGCGCAACCGTCTCGGTGAGCGTCGCCGGTAACGCAACCGTGGTCGCAACGGCCACGACCGACACCGGGATCACGATCGCGCAGAAAGTCGCGGTCGCGGTCGCGGCTGCTGACGCCGGCGCAGTGCTTACGGTCGCGCCCGGCGATGGAAGCCTGTCGTTCTACGCCAACGCGATCGGCAAGGCGGGCAACAACACGACGGTGATCGTCGCGTCGTCCGATAAGAGTATCGTGGTTTCGCCGGTGGGGCCGATCATCGCGGGCACGACCGCAGGCGGGACCGATCCGCCGGGGCCGTATTTCCAGGACCCGAAACTCGCCACGCCCACGTTCGGCTATCTGCCTACGATCCGCGCGCTTGAGAGCGATCTCGGGGCGTCGCGCAACTTCCTGTTCATCCACCAGGCCGACGTGTTCACGCCGCGCGCGGACGAGCCGCACGTTCGCAACATGTTGCTCAAGCGGTATCGGCGCGAACTCGCCGACCGGCTCGCGGTGCCGCTCGATCCCGACATCGCGAGCAACCGCAAGGGCAACATCGTTCGCCGCATCGTCTAGCATCTCGCCAACCGGAGACGCCTCTGTGAAAAAAGCCATCATCGCGATCACGCTCGCTGTCGCGTTGGTCGCGACGGGGGTGCTTCCGGCCACGGCTCAAACCGCGCTTGCGCCGCTCAAGAAGTTCGCGCTGACGTCGGCTAGCGCTACCGCGTGCACGACGATTTTTACGCCGGGCGCGAACCAAACAAGTCTGAAGTCGATCGTCAACACCGGGCCAGCGATAACCATCTTCCCACAGTTCTTCGACGACACGGCGTGCACGGTGCAGGCCAACGTCCTCTTCGGCGACTTCGCAACGCTCACGATCGGGCCGGGCCAGATCCTGACGTTTAACGTTCCGCTCTCGAAGGCACTCAGTTACCGGCTCTCGGGCGCGTTGTCCAGCACGCAAAACCTCATCATCACGGTGGGCTTCTGATGCTGAACGGATTCATACCCGGCGTATGGCCCTCGCGTCTGCCGAACCAGGGCAGCTACGCGACGTCCGGCACCAACCTCGGCGGCACCGCGCGCCATGCATACAAGGTGATGCGCAGCGGCGCCGGCGTGAAGCTCCGCTTCGCGAACTTCTACCCGAACCAGGGCGGCAGTGATCTCGGCGTGCCGGCTAACGCTGGCCCGATCACGATTCAGGCCGTAGCGGAGTACCCGATCGACACGTTCTGGCCCGTGTTCTTCAACGGCCAGCCGTCGATCACGCTTCAACTCGGTGCGTTCATCGACAGCGACGAACTCGGCATCGAAGTGAACGGCGGCGACAACTTCTTCGCGAAGACGGACGTGCAGGCTCCGAACCCCGGCGCGATTCCGATCGGCTGCTTCTCCGGGAACATCGACGGCGAAATCACCTCCGGCGGTGGTGTCACGTTCGCGATTGACGGAACGCAGAGCGGCGATAACTATCCGAGCCATAACGCCGGCGCTGGAACGAATCAGCTTCTGACGACTGGTCAAGCGTGGGTAACAGCGGCTGGTCAGTTTTCGTTCGGCCCGACTGAGATACTAATCCGACCGACGAGCAATTTGCTGGTCCCGGTCATCGCGCATTTTGGCGACTCTATTCTCGACGGCTCGATCGATGACGGACACGACTTCGGCTTCGCGATGCGCGCCGCTGTTCGAGACGGATATTCGTACAAGCGCCTGTGCCGCGGCGGCGAGAATGGCGTGCTTCCCAGCCAAGGCTCGTGGCAGAGAGCGGCGGGCCATTTCGTTCGCGCCTCTCTCGCGCAAGGCTGCACGCACGTCATCTGGGAGTACGGGACAAACGACCTAGCCGGTGGCACGACCACGTGGGCAGCGTTCCAGCCCGCGGTTCTTGCAGCATGGAAGCAAGTCGCGCGGCATTTCCCCAGTGCCCCGCTCTTTGCAACGACGATCACGCCTCGCGTAAACGGAATCGGATCGAACGCCGCGGCGCAATCGACGATCAACGCGGGCTACTTTTCGACGAGTCAATCGTACAATGCATGGCTTCGCGCGCCGCTCTCTGCTGGCGCGGGCAACAGCGCGGCCTTCGATTGCATCGCAAACGGCATCCTCTTCGGTGGCTGCATCGACGTCGCGAGCTTCGTCGAGACGAACAGTGCGAACGCCGTTCCCGGCGGTCCGTCGAACCCGAACCTCGGTGGTCTGTGGTGGTGCGGCGCGGGCAACAACTCGTCGGGCGTCACCGCATTCGGTGCGGACGGCGTGCATCCAAGCAAGACCGGACATCTCGCGATAATGTCCGCGCTGACGGCTTCGATGTTCGCGCTGCCAGCCGGTGCCGTGGGCAACGGTTCCGCGCCAGCCGCCGTCGGAAACGGCTGACACTTCCACCTCGACGGGAGCACTCGGATGGGCGGTTTGCAATTCCTGGAGTCCTTCGGGGTGCTGCCGCTGATCGATGCCGCGGTGCAGACCGGGCGCGGCGTCGTCGGCGCGGTGCTCGGCCCATCGCACGCTGTCTATCGCCTCGGCCCGAACACCACCGGCACGGGGATCATTTCGCCGGGCTCGCAGATCGCGGCCAACTTCCCCGCGCTGTTCGAGCGCTTGACCGATCGCAAGGAAATCGAAATCGAATCCAGCGTGAAGGCGCTCTTCTTCACCTGTAACGCCGACCTCACGAATTTCAAGCCGGGCGATGTGTTCGTGCAGAACGCCGACTCGTACCGCGCCGATCGCGGCGTGTTCACGCTCGTCGCGAATCGCACGGTGCCGCGCAAGCCGGTGTTCGTCTCGACGCCGATCTTCGCGACGTTCGCACGCCCGGAATCGAACCCGCAGCACATCGACAGCGGCCGCGTCCCGCAGAGCGTGCCGACGAAAGAATACGAGTGGCCGCTCACCGTCACCGCGGGCGACTATCTCTTCGAGCAGACCGGTACGCCCGTCACGGTTCCGGTCGGGATGGTGCTCGGCCGGCTGCGCGACATGCCGCGCACCGATACCGCTGAAGGCGCGCTCTACGACGACACGCGCCGGCAAACGTGGGACGTGTTCGCACCGCTGCTGCCGGGCCAGCCACTGATCCCGCGCGATATCCTGACGGGCATGAACGGCGACCGCTACGAGCTCGCGGGGGTGCAGTCGTCGACGTCGTCGTTCTTCGGCCAACTCATCACCGTCAACCGCATCCGGTCGTGAC
>JAQBPL010000258.1 GCA_028287545.1 Vulcanimicrobiota bacterium
ACCTCGCGGACTACTTTACGGCGAAGGTGGCTGCCGGCACGATGCACGGCGATCCGAACCTCATGGCGCGTTGTTTTCTGGGCATCCTCTTTTCGTCGGTCGTCGGCCGCAAGCTCTGGGGGTCCGACGTACCCGAGCAAGCGACGCTCGACGGCGTCGTCGATATCTTCCTGAACGGAGTCCGTTAGTACCGTGGAAACCCGAACCGAAGCCCCAGCGCCCCCGCGTCCTATCGTGGTCGAGAGCGCCGGCGCACCACCGCCGCCACCGCCCGAGAGCGTCGCGAGCGGCACTCCGACCGGCCGCCGCCGGCGGCCGCCGCTGGCCGTCCTCATCATCGGCGCGCTGGTGCTGATCGCCGGGCTGGTTTGGGGCGTGCGCTACCTCGCGTACTCGACGAGCCACCAGTCGACCGACGATGCGCGCGTCGACGCGGACACGGTCACGATCACGAGCAAGATCCAGGAACGCGTCGCGCTGATTGTGGTCGACACCGATCAGCCCGTCCACAAAGGCCAAGTCGTGATTCGGCTCGACAATCGCGACGAGCTCACCGCCCTGCGCCAGGCGCAGGCGGCGCTCGCCGCTCAGCGGTCGCAGGCGCGCGCCGCGCAGGCCAACGTCGACCTGACGCGGGTCCAAGTCGCGGCGCAATCGACGCAAGGCGTCGGCGGCGTCGCGGCGGCGCAAAGCTTGGTCAAGAACGCGCAGGCGCAGACGCAATCGGCCCAGCAGCAGGCCGGTGCCGCGCGGTCGGCGATCGGTCAAGCGCAAGCGCAGCTGCAGGCCACTCGCGCGCAGGTGCCGGCGGCGCAGGCCGCGCTGGCGCGCGCCAACGCAGACCTCAGCCGCTATACCGCGCTGTCACGCACCGGTGACATCGCTACGCAGCAGCTGGACGCGCAGCGGGCCACGCAGGCGCAGGCCGAGTCCCAGTATCGTGCCGCGCTCGAGAACGTCAACGCCGCGCAGACCGGCGTCGCACAAGCCGAGGCCCGCTACACTGCGGCGCTGGCGGCGACGAACGCCGCCGGAGCCGGAATCGGCGCCCAGCAAGGGCAGCTCCAGACGGCGCAAGGCCGGCTGACCGAGAGCGACAACCCCTATCGCGTCTCCACGACGCAAGCGCAGGCTGACGCGGCGTTCGCTCAAGCGGGCTCGCTCCAGGCGCAGGTCAAGGCGGCGCAGGATCGCTTGGACTACACGGTCATCCGCTCGCCGATCGACGGCGTGGTCGGCGCGAAGAACGTCGAGATCGGCGCCGCGGTCGCGCCGGGGCAATCGCTGATGTCGATCATTCCGTCTCACCACATCTACATCACCGCGAACTACAAAGAGACACAGCTCGGGAAGGTCGCGGTCGGACAGCCGGTCGACGTCTCGGTCGACGCGTACAAGGGCGTCGGGTTCAAGGGGCACGTCTGTGCGATCGCGCCGGCCTCTCAGAACACGTTCAGCCTCGTCCCCGCACAGAACGCGACCGGCAACTTCGTGAAGGTCACCCAGCGGATTCCGGTGCGAGTGTGCGTCGACGATCCGCCGGCGAACGATCCGCTGCGCGTCGGAATGTCCGTCACCACCGCGATCAAGGTCAAGTAGCGGAGATGATCATTCGAGCCCGTTTGCTGGCGCTCTCGTTGGGTGTCGGATTCTTCAGCGCGTGCTTTCTCCCGTTCGGCGGCGCGGCGATCGCGCAGCAGGTGACGCCGCCGCCGGCGCCCGCCGTGCTCCCGCCGGTGCCGAACATCGAGTCCGGTCCCACGGCGCCGGTGAACGTCGTTCCGAACGGCGATCTGGTCGGCGTGCAGCAGCAGCCGTTCGTCGGCCTGGCGCTGCGCGACGCGATCGCGATGGCGCTGCAGCGGAACACCGACCTCGCACTCGCGCAGTCGAACCGGCGCATCTCGAACTATCAGATCGTCGCGGCCGAGGGCGCCTACGACGTACGCTTTCAACTCCAGCCGTCGTATTCGCACAGCGTCACCGCCGCGGTCAGCGCGTTCTCGACCGGACCGAACGGCGGCCCGATCACCCAGGACGCCCTCGGCGTAACGACGTCGGTACAAGGGCAGACGCAGTCCGGCGTCCGGTATTCGGTCGGGCTGGCCGGTTCACGGATCACCAACGACTCGCTGGCCAACTCCTACAATCCGTTCTACAATGCGGCGCTGCAGCTGAACGTGACGCAGCCGCTGCTGCGCGGCCGGACGATCGATCAGTCGCGCTTGCAGCTGGAGCTGGCCCGGACCAACGCGGCGATCTCGAGCGACGTCGCGCTGACGCAAGCGTCCAGCGTCGTCGTGCAGACCTCGGACGCGTACTACGATCTCGTCTTCGCGTGGCGCAACCTCGCCATTCAAGAAGAAGGACTGCGCCAAGCGACCGCGCAGGCGCAGTCGAACTCGCGGCTTGCCGCGCAAGGCGTCCTCGCTCCGACCGACATCGCGGAAGCGAACACGCAGGTCGATGTGTTCCAAGACAACGTGTTTTCCGCGCTGCAGAACGTGCAGCGCCTGCAGACGACGATCAAATCGCTGATCCTCTCGAATCCTGGAGACCCGGTCTGGAACGCCAATCTGGTGCCGACCACCGCGATCGCGCTTGTTCCGCCGGAGCCGACGCTCGACGCGCTGATCGTCGCGGCGATCGCGAACCGGCCGGAGATCGCGCAATTGCGCTCGCAGGGCGTCAACGCCGATACGAATCTGGCGTTCGCGCGCGATCAGCTCAAACCGCAGCTGGATCTCGGCGTCGGCTACAGTTCGAACGGTTTCGCGGGCGATCTGACCAATCCAAACACGAACCCCTTTTTCGCGATCTTCAACGCGCAGATCAACGCGATCAACCAGTTGGTCGCGCGTTCGAACGCGCAGAATCCGGGCGCGACGCCGATCCCGCCGATCCTGTTCGGGTTTCCGCCGCCGCCGCCGTACCAGACCGGTGGGTTCGGATCGTCGTTCAAAAACCTCATCGACAACCGCTTTCCGACCTACAGCCTGCAGCTCACGCTGGGGATCCCGATCGGCAACCGCACCGCGAAGGCCGACTACGGTATCGCGCGCGAGCAGCAGCGCCAAGTCGCCGTCCAGCAGACGGCGCTGCTGCAGCGCATTCGCTCGGAGGCGGCCAATGCGATCCAGGGCCTGCGCTCGGCGCAGTCCCGGACGATCTCGTCGCGCGCAGCGCGAGAGGCGGCCGAACGCGTGCTGCTCGGCGAACAGCGGCGCTTCGCAGCGGGTACGTCGACGACGTTCCTCGTCCTGCAGCGCCAGCTCGACGTCGCGAACCAGCGCGGGCGCGAACTGCAGGCCCAAACCGACCTCGACAAAGCGATCGTCGAGCTCAACCGGGTCAGCGGCGCCGTCTTCGCGCAAAGCGGAATCGACGTAACGAACCTCGGATCCGGCACGCTGAACGCCGC
>JAQBPL010000246.1 GCA_028287545.1 Vulcanimicrobiota bacterium
GCGTCTCGATCGACGACCTGATGCGCTTGGCCGAGACGCTGCTGCTGGTGGCGCGGTTCGAGTCGGGTGAGCGCCACGTCGAACGCGACATCGTCGATCTCGACGCGGTCGCCGGCGAGGTCGTCTCCGAGCTGCGCGCGATGGCGCAGTCCCGCGGCATCGCCTTCGACGTCGTCTCGGCGCCGGCCCGGACGCGCGGCTCGCGCGGCGACCTCAAGCGTGCGATCACCAACCTCGCCGCGAACGCACTGCAGCACACGCCCGGCGGCGGAACCGTCGAGCTGCGCGTCGCGACGAGCGGAGACACGGCGGCGGTCACGGTAACCGACGACGGGTTCGGCGTCGACGAACGGCTCCGCCCGCGCGTCTTCGAACGCTTTTCGAGCGGCGCGCGCTCGGGAGCCGGGACGGGTCTGGGGTTGTACATCGTGCGCCGTATCGCCGAAGAGACGGGCGGCACGGTCGCGTACGCGCCGCGCGATCCGCGCGGGTCGCTCTTCACGCTCTCCGTGCCGAAGGTCGCCGGATGAGCGACGGCGCGGCGCCCGCGCGCGTGCGGGTCGTGATCGTCGAAGATCACGCGCTCGTGCGGGCCGGCTTACGAACGTCGCTCGAAGCGGCCGGGATCGCCGTCGTCGCCGAGGCCTCCGACGGCATCGCGGGGCTGGAGACGGTGACGCGCGAGCGGCCCGACGTCGCCGTGATCGATTTGGGTCTGCCCGGAAAAGACGGGATCGCGCTGACCCGCGAACTCAAGGCGAACCCCGACCCGCCGGGCGTCGTGATCCTGACGATGCAGGAGCTCGACGACGAGGTCCTCGCTGCGCTCGCGGCGGGCGCGGACGCCTACTGCGTCAAGTCGTCCGACCCGCGCGTCGTCATCGACGCGATCGCCGCGGTCGCGGCAGGCGGAGCGTACTTCGACCCGCGTATCGCGCACGTCGTGCTGCGCAAACTGGGCGGCACGCACGCACGGCCGCCGCAATCGCCGCTGACGCCCCGTGAGACGCAGATCCTCACCCTGGTCGCCGACGGCATCGGCAACGCCGAGATCGCGGAGCGTCTGCACGTCGGCTTGGGGACGGTGAAGGGGCATATCGCCGACATCCTCGAGAAGCTCTCCGCCTCGGATCGCGCGCAAGCGGCGGTGACGGCGTACCGGCGGGGGCTGATCTCGTAGGCGCTGCAGCGGCGAGGGCGTCGTCGTACTACGGATGGCGGATCGTCGCCGCACTCGGCGTCACGACCGTCATCTCGTACGGAACCTCGCAGTACCTGTTCTCACTGCTGATCGAGCCGGTGCGCGCCGAATTCGGTGCCGGCCGTGCGATGCTGGGCTTGGCGTATGCCGGCAGCATCCTGATCGCCGGCGCGGTCGGAATCGCGCTCGCACCGGCGCTCGACCGCTGGGGCGCGCGGTGGCTGCTCGCCGCCGGGTCGCTCGTCTCGGCCGCCGCGCTGATCGCGCTCGCGCACGCACCCTCCGCCGCCGCCTTCACCCTCGAGTGGTCGGTTGGGATGGGCGTCGGGACTGCGCTGACCTGGTATCCCGTCAGCTTCACCGTCGTCGCGAATTGGTTTCACCGCGATCGTGCGCGGGCGCTCGCGCGGCTGACGTTCATGGGCGCGTTCGCGTCGACGATTTTCTATCCGCTCTCGGCGACGCTGATCGCGCATTTCGGCTGGCGCGGCGCGCTGGTCGTGCTCGCGTTCGTGCAGCTGCTCATCGCGCTTCCGCTGCACGTCCTGGTCGTGCGGCGCCATCCCGAGGACCGCGGGCTGCATCCGGACGGCGACGACGCGGCCGCGGAGTCGAGCCCGCAGAGCGGCCTGACCTCGCACGCGGCCTTGCGCACGACGGCGTTTTGGCTGGTGACCGCGGCGATCGCGCTCTCGTCGTTCGCGACGACGGCGGTGCTGGTGGTGCACGTCGCGTTCTTGACCTCGCGCGGCTATACGGTCTCCACCGCCGCATCGGTCGCGGGCCTGCTCGGGATCGCGTACATCCCGGGCCGCTGGCTCTTCGGACGCCTCGCGAACCGCGTGCCCTTGGGACGCCTGCTCGCCGCGACGATCGCGATCGAATCGCTCGCCGTGATGGTGCTCGCGGGCGAACGCGGGCTCGCGTGGGTCGCGCTGTACGTGTTCGCATTCGGCATGGCGTACGGGGCGATGGCTCCGCTGCGCGGAGCGCTCGTCGCGTCGCTGTTCGGCCGCCGCGCGTACGGCACGATCTTCGCCGCGCAAGGCGTCGGCGTGGCGCTGGCGGCCGCCGCCGGCCCGCTCGTCCTCGCCGCAGTCGCCGACGCGCACGGCTACGGCACCTCGCTCTGGTGCGCCGCGTTCGCCCTCGCGCTCGGCGCGGCGGTCGCGGCCGTCCCGGTGCGTGACGAGGGCCCTTCGACAAGCTCAGGGTGACAAAAAGTCAGCGCAGGCGGCGGTAGAAGCGTTCGGTGTTTTCGAGTTCTTCGTAGGCGCGCTGGTGCGGGGTGTAGCGGAGGTTCTCTTTGGCGGAGACCCCGAGGTAGCCTAGACGCACGAGGCTTTCGTAGACGACCTGGTGAGCGCGGTAGGCCAGCGTGCGGTTGAAGTGGGTGAAGACGTTCCGCGCGGCGACGAGGTGGAACTCGTTGAACGACCCGTCGCAGGCGAGGTTGTGCTGAGCGAAGACGATGTTCTCGCGGAGCGAGGGTTTGAACGCGGCGTGTCCGGCGTTCAGCTCGATGTAATCGGAGAACCGCTTCTTGCCGCCGGCCTCGACGTAGCGTTCCGCGTACTCGTCGACCAGCTCGAGCGGAAACGTGCCGCTCTTGGCGCGCTCGATCGCCGCTTCGGTCGCGTCCGTCGCGTAGATCCGCGTGCGGTGCGAGAATTCCGCCTCGCGCAGCAGGATCGCCATCGTGTACGCGTCGTCACCGGAGCCGATGACCCACAGCCGCGCGTGGGGGAAGGTGCGCAGCCGCGGCAGCACGCGCTCCGTGAACGCGGTGAAGAACTGCGGCTCGCGGAACGGTGAGCTGACGTTGTGCGTGAGCGCATCGATGAAGCGCCCCATCGCGCGGTCTTCGTGCAGCAGCCGTTCGAGCAGCCCCGTCGTCGTCATGACGTTCTCGGCGCGGACGCGCTCCGCGACCCGGCGCTTGAGCGTCGCCGGAGCGTACTCGCGGAAGTCGTAACCCGAGACGCGATAGACCGCCTCGAGCAGGAGGTGAAGCTCGAGGTCCGCTACCGCGTTGGGTGGTGCCGGCGGACCGTTCGGCGGTTCCGGCACCTGACGTTCCGCGATCACGCCGCGACGTTCAGCCAAACGCGGATGAGCGCGATGAGCTGGTCGATGTCGACCGGCTTGGAGATGTACTCGGAGGCGCCCGCCGCGAGGCACTGCTCGCGGTCGCCCTTCATCGCCTTCGCGGTGAGCGCGATGATCGGCAGGTTCTTCCATTCGTCGCGCGCGCGCATGCGGCGGATGGTCTCGTAGCCGTCCATCTCCGGCATCATGATGTCCATCAGCACAACGTCGACGGCGGGATGCGAGTGCAGCAGGGCGATCGCTTCGGCGCCGGATTCGGCGCTGAGCACGTTCATGTTGAAATCTTCGAGCGCGCTGCGCAGCGCGAAGATGTTGCGCGTGTCGTCGTCGGTGATGAGGATCGTTCGGCCTTCGAGCGACGTGCCGGGCGACGGCGCGTTCGAGGGACGCTTCACCTCGGGGAGCCGCGCCTCGACTTGGTTGAGGAAGTACGTCGTCTCCTCGATCAGCCGCTCCGGCGACATCGCGTCCTTGACGATGATCGATTCGGAGAGGTGGCGGATCGTCGCGTCCTCGCGTTCGCTCAATTCCCGCCCGGTATAGACGATGACCGGGACCCGCACGTGGGCCGGATGCTGCTTGATCCGCTCGATCAAGCTGACGCCGTCCATATCGGGAAGGCCCAAATCGACGATGACGCAATCGAAGTGCGCCCGGTCGAGCGCGCCGAGCGCCTGCGCGCCGGTCGAGACGGCGGTGACGCTCACCTCGCCCGACTCGATCAGGCTCGCCATCGCGGAGAGCTGCGTCACGTCGTCCTCGACCACGAGCACGTTGCGCGACGAAGAATCCGCGAAGCCGAGCAGGTTGTCGAAGGCCTGCGTGAGCGCGTCTTCGCTGGCCGGCTTCTTGAGGTGCGCGAACGCGCCGGAGTCGAGTGCGCGCTGCCATTGCTCCTCGCCGGAGATCACGTGCACCGGGATCGACTTCGTCGCGAGGTCGCGCTTGAGCTGATCGAGCAGCGACCAGCCGTCGACGTCGGGCAGCCCGATGTCGAGCGTGATCGCGTCGGGGACGAACTGGCGGGCGAGCGAGAGCCCCTCCGTGCCGCTGCGCGCCATCAACCCCTTGAACCCGCGATCGCGCGCGAGGCCGAGCAGGATGCGGCCGAAGGTCGCGTCGTCCTCGATGATGAGGACGACGTGGTCCTGCGGCTTGATGTCGGCACGGTCGTCTTCGAGGGGGCCGGCCGGCACCTGCGCCGCGACCGGGATCCGCAGCGTCGCCGGCGCGGCGACGGTGTCGGGGAGCTTCGCTTTCGGCAACGGTGCCATCTCGTAGTTCGTCCGCGCCGTCCGCTCGAGCGGATGGTAGAAGGTGAAGGTCGATCCGATGCCCGGCTCCGACTCGACCGACATGTCGCCGCCGAGCAGGCCCGCGATCTCACGCGAAATGGCGAGTCCGAGTCCCGTGCCGCCGTATTTGCGCGCCGTCGACATGTCGGCTTGCTGGAACGCCTCGAAGATGACGTTGTGCTTGTCGCCGGGGATGCCGATCCCCGTGTCGCGCACGGCGAAGGCGATGTAGGGACCGCTGTGCGCGTCGACCTCGCGCACCACGCGATGCACGCCCAGCTCGACCGACCCGTGCGAGGTGAACTTGAACGCGTTGGAGAGCAGGTTCTTGAGAATCTGCATCAGGCGCGTCTGGTCGGTTTCGACCGCTTCGGGGACGTCCTCGTCGACGTGAATGGCGAAGAGCAGGCCGCGCTCCTGCGCCACGCCGCGGAACGTCCGCTCCACGTCGTCGCAGATGTCGTTGATACGCTGTTCGCCGATGTCGACCGACGTGGTGCCGGACTCGATCTTCGAGAGATCGAGAATGTCGTTGATCAGCGTGAGCAGATCGCTGCCGGCGCGGCGGATGGTCTGCGCCATCTCGACCTGTTTCCCGCTGAGATTCTGCTCCTTGTTGTCGCTGAGCTGTTTGGAGAGGATCAGGAGCGAGTTGAGCGGGGTGCGCAGTTCGTGCGACATGTTGGCCAGGAACTGCGACTTGTATTTCGAGGTGAGGGCGAGCTGCTCGGCTTTCTGCTCGAGCGCGCGGCGTGCTTCGTCGATCTCGCGGGTGCGCTTCTCGACCTCTTCGTTCTGCTCGGCGAGCAGGCGCGCTTTCTCTTCCAGCTCCTCGTTGGTCTGCTGGAGCTCGTCCTGCTGCGACTGCAGTTCGATCGTCAGCGACTGCGACTGTTTGAGGAGCTCTTCCGTGCGCATGTTAGCGGCGATCGTGTTCAGCACGATGCCGATCGATTGCGTCAGCTGGTCGAGGAAGAGCAGATGGTTGTCGCTGAACGATTCGAACGACGCCAGCTCGATGACGGCCTTGATGTCGCCTTCGAACAGCACCGGCAGCACGACGATGTTGAGCGGCTGCGCGTGGCCCGTGCCGGAGGTCGCCTGCAGGTAGTCGGGCGGGACGTTCGCGACCAGGATGCGTTCTTTTTCGAGGACGCACTGGCCGACCAGACCCTCGCCGGGACCGAATTGCAGGGTGCCGCGCCGGCGCGGGGCGGCGTATCCCGCAGTGTAGCGGAGCAGCGCCTTCTCGTCGAGCGGCTCGTTGAGGTAGAAGATGCCGACTTGCGCGTTGACCAGCGGCGCGAGCTCGCTCATGATGAGCTTCGCGACCGTCTTGATGTCCTTCTGGCCCTGGAGCATCCCGGTGAAGCGCGCCAGGTTCGTCTTGAGCCAATCCTGCTCTTGGTTCTTGCGCGTCGTGTCGCGCAAGTTGCGGATCATCTCGTTGACGTTCTCGGTGAGCAGCCCCACCTCGCCCTGCGCGCCGACCTCGATCGCCCGCGAGAGGTCACCCTTGGTGACCGCGGTCGCGACTTCGCCGATCGCGCGGATCTGCGAGGTGAGCTGCGAGGCGAGCTGGTTGACGGAGTCGGTGAGGTCGCGCCACAAGCCCGCGGCGCCCGGCACCTCGGCCTGACCGCCGAGCTTCCCTTCGAAGCCGACTTCGCGCGCGACCGACGTCACCTGGTCGGCGAAGATCGCCAGCGTGTCGATCATCCCGTTGATCGTGTCGGCGAGCTCGGCGATCTCGCCTTTCGCATCGAGCACGAGCTTGCGCTGCAGATCGCCGTTGGCGACGCCGGTGACGACCTTCGCGATGCCGCGCACCTGATTCGTCAGGTTGCCGGCCATGCGGTTCACCGAGTCGGTGAGGTCCTTCCACGTACCGGCGACGCCCGGGACGGCGGCCTGTCCGCCGAGGATCCCTTCGGAGCCGACCTCGCGCGCGACGCGGGTGACTTCGCCCGCGAACGCGTTGAGCTGGTCGACCATCGTGTTGATGGTGTCCTTGAGCTCGAGCATCTCGCCGCGCACGTCGACGGTGACCTTCTTCGAGAGGTCGCCGTTGGCGACGGCGGTCGTCACCTTCGCGATGTTGCGGACCTGATTGGTCAGGTTCGCCGCCATCGAGTTCACCGAGTCGGTGAGATCCTTCCACGTGCCCGCGACACCTTGGACTTGGGCCTGTCCGCCGAGCGTGCCTTCGGAGCCGACCTCGCGCGCGACGCGGGTGACTTCGCCCGCGAACGCGTTGAGCTGATCGACCATCGTGTTGACCGTGCCCTTGAGCTCCAGGATCTCGCCGCGGGCGTCGACGGTGATCTTCTTGGAGAGGTCGCCGCGCGCGACGGCCGTCGTGACGTCGGCGATGTTGCGGACCTGCGCCGTGAGCGACGAGGCCATCGAGTTCACCGAGTCGGTGAGCTCCTTCCACGTGCCGCCGACGCCGGGGACGATCGCTTGGCCGCCGAGTTTTCCGTCGGTGCCGACCTCGCGCGCGACGC
>JAQBPL010000261.1 GCA_028287545.1 Vulcanimicrobiota bacterium
GCGACCGCCGACGCCAACGGTTTCTTCAACCTCAACGGTCTTGCGCCGGACACGTACACCGTGTTGATTTCGACGAAGGGCTATCAGGACGTCGCGATCGCCGGCGTGACGGTCGTGCAGGACCAGAGCGTCCAGGTCAATCCGACCATTTCGCACGCGCTGCAAACGATCGGCCGCACCGCGTCGCGGAACGGCAGCAACCTCGTGCAGCCGAGCCAGACGGCCGATGTGTACAGCGTTACGTCGCAGCAGCTCGGTGCCGCCGCTGGGATCGGCGGTCACCGCACGTTGTATGACGTCATTCAGACGGCGCCCGGCGTGACTTCCACCGGCGTCGCCGGCCGCCCGCGCATCCGCGGCAGCGACGCCGGCGACGTCGCGTGGGAGTTCGACGGCATTCCGATCAACGACCGGCTCACCGGTCTGTTCACGACGAACCTGTCGATCGTTGGCGCGCAGAATCTCGAGGTCTACACCGGCGGCTTCAACGCGCAGTACGGAAATGCCGGTGCCGGCGTCATCAACAGCGTCGTCAAGCGCGGTACGAACCCGGGCTTCGGCTCCCTAACCTATACGATGGGGCTACCGCTCAGCGAGCACGACACGCAGGCCGAGTACGGCGGCGCGACGCGCGACGGCAAGTGGTCCTGGTACGGGAGCCTCGACTTCAGCAACTCCGACAGCCAGTTCGGCAGCGGTTATCAACCGTACGTGATCGCGCAAGCGACGACTGCGCGCGACACCACGCCATCGACCCAGGTCACACGCGACTATGTTGGCAACGTGCACTTCCGGCCGACCGCGAATGACGATCTGCAATTCCTCGTGCAGAGCGGCAACCAGCGTATCCCGTGGAACAAGGGGCTGACCGGCAACACCCTGGGCGTCAAGCCCTGCAACGGCGTCGTCGTCCAGCCGGGCACCGGCAACGTGCTGGTTGGCGGCACGAGCGATTCGGGCGCCGCCTGCAACAGCACCGGGCTCCAGTACTTCGGCCTCAACCAGCAGAACGCGAACGTTTGGTACCACTATTCGAACCTCGGCAAGATTCAGTGGAACCACGTCTTCAACGACAAGCTGTTCGCGACGTTCCGCGTCGCCGAAAATTTCAACCAGTACATTTTCGACCAGCCGTTCGACAACGCGAACTTCTCCGGCACCTTGCTACCCGGCACGCCGGCCCTCAAACCAAACGGCTTCCAAAACGAGTACGACGACCGGCGTTCGCAGATGTATATCGCTCAAGCCGACTTCACGTTTACGCCGAGCGCGCACAGCACGTACTACGGCGGGCTCGTGTACGAGCGAGACAACAGCGCGGAGCGCTACTACGACCGCTGCGGTTGTGACGAGGCGGGCTTCGGATCCGGCTACAACAACGACGGATCCTTCAACCGTCAGTTCCTCACCGTCGACTACCCGCTGATTCTGCCAGCGGCCTATATCGGCACGAAGCAGACCTTCGGCAAGCTCGTCGTCGAGCCGTCGCTGCGCTTCGATGGCGAGACGTACGACATCCCGAACCGTCCCGACACGGTCTCCTCGACCGGCGTCGTAACAAAGAGCTACGCCTATGGGCCGTACTCGTATCATTCATGGAGCCCGCGTTTCGCGTTCACCTGGAGCACGGATCAGTATTCGGCGATCCGCGGTTCGTACGGCACGACGACCACGTTCGTCCCGGCGGCGTACGTGTTCAACGATTCGCCCAACGGTGTCTTCGACGACGGGGCGCGGCCCATCACGCCGTATTATCCCGGCGCGAACATCGCGCCGCAGCGCAACTACAACGTCGACCTCTCGTACTCGCACGCGCTGCACAACGGTGTCGACTCGTGGCGAGTCTCCCCGTTCTACCGCCACGCGGTCGACAAGCTGGAGTTGACCAAGTCCATCGCCTCGGTCAACTCGTCGACCGGCGTGCCGACCTTTACCGGCGTCTCGTACTTCCGCACCGGTATTCAGAACCGCGCAACCGGCGTCGAGTTCGGCTTCAACCACGTCGTGCGCGGCGACGGCCTGACGTGGTATCTGTCGGGGACGTACGTCAACTACTGGGGTTCGGTTACCGCCGGCACCCTCGCCGGCGGAACGCCCTACGGCAGCATTACCTCCAATTCGGCCGGGTTGGCGGCATTTCTGACGACGTCGACGCTTTACCGCAACCCGTCGCAGCCGCCGTGGAGCGCCTCGTGGACCGGTGACTATCGCCACGGCCGCGCCCATGTCGACCCCTTCCTGATCTACCAGGTGGGCGCGCCGTACAACGTGGTCGGCACGACGTACTTGGACCCGGCGACGGGGAAGACCGTCGTCGACAATCAGGTGCACTTCGCCCGCGCTAACTACTGGGCGTCGCTCGATTTCGGTTACGACATCGTCAAGAGCGCTAAACGCACGGTGACGCTGGGCATCAACGTGCGCAACCTCTTCGATCAGCAAGTCGCCGACGTGTATCCCTCCACCAACTCGGCCTATGGGAAAGGGAACAATCCGGATCTCGGCACCTACGGGCCGAGCTCCGTTCCCAACACGCTCTACTACTACGCTCCGGACGCGCAGACGCGACAGCTGCAACTCTATCTTTCGACGAAATTCTAAACAGCGTCGAAAGATCGAGAACGAAGGAGGACGTCGACCGTCGGTCGGCGTCCTCTTCATGTTGATGCGTCTTCGTTTGGGGATACTCGTCGTTTCGGCCGCGCTGCTCGCATGCACCGCGCAGGCGCCGGCTCCGCTCGGGTGGCCGACGCCGCTGCCGACGACCGCGCCCGCGCCGCAGCCGACCGTGTTGTGGAACGGCGCGCCGGCGGCGTCGTTCTCGCTCGACGTACGGCCGCTGGACATAACGCCGGACGGCGCCGCGCGCGCGATCGTGCGCGTCGTCCTGCGCGATGCGCGGGGAAATCTCGCGTCCCTGCGGCGCGGTGCCGACTTCGACTACTTCAGCGATCGCGGCAGCGTGCAATGGCAGACGCGGCTGCGCTTCGGCGGGCCGGCGGCGATCGTCTCGGTGCGCGACGACGGTCCCGTGAACGTGCGCGTCGTCGCGAATCGTCCCGTCGGGTTGGGTGAACGAAAGGCTTCGTTCGATACGCGCACGTGGCGCCAACCGCGCGCCGTCGCGGAGCCGGTCGGGCCGCATCTCGTGCGCCTAGGCTGGTTCCCGCAGGTGCGCAGCGGCGTGGTCCGCGTCTACCGCATCGACGCGAGCGGAGGGCGTGCGCTGGCGGCGAGCGTCCCCGCACCGTCCTCATCGTGGGACGATGACGCGGTTCGCCCAGGCGAGACTGCCCGCTACGCCATCGTGCGCCCGCATGACGCCGACGTTCGGGTGCGCGCCGAGGTCCCGCCGCAGCTTCCGGACAGCGCCGCGAACGCCGTGCGCGGGAAGTCGGCGTGGCTTGCGTTCTCCGGCGACCCGCTCGACGACGACGCGTACGCGAAGCTCGACGTCGACCAGATCGTCGCGACGGCGGTGCGCGCCGGATTGAGATCGGTCGAGCTGCGGCTCGCATACGGCGCATTCGACGAGGTGACGCCGAGCGCGAAGGCGACGATCGACCGCCTCATCGACGGACTCTGCGCGAAGCGCATCGCAGTGATCGGCTGGACCGTCCCGCGCGCGGTCGCGTTCGACGATCTTTCGCGCAACGTCGCCGTCGCGGCATATCGCACCCCGGCGGGAAACGGGATCACCGGGCTCGCCGTCGATCTGGAGCGCGGCGAAGAGTTCCTCGGTGACGGTCCCACCGGGTATGCCGCGCTGCGCACGTACCTCGGCCGGCTGCGGCGCGCCGTCGGCTCGCGCGTTCTGCTCGTCGCGACGGTTGAAGACCCGTTCCTCGAGCACCTCGACGAGGCGAAATTTCCGTACGCCGCGATCGCGCGAGATGCGGACGTGCTGCAGCCGATGACCTATTGGCGCATGCTCGGCCCGTGGGACTCGGTGCCGAAGGCACAGGCCGCCGTCGCCGGATCGGTGACGCTGGTGCGCCGGCTGGCGGGCCGGGACGTCCCCATCGACGTCGGCGCTCAGACCGGCGTGCTCTCAAAACGCGGGGCTCCGCCCGGCGCCGAACTCGGCGCAGCCATCGACGCGAGCAGACGCGCCGGCGCGATCGGCGTCGCCTTCTACGACTGGACGGGCACCGGCCCCGAGCAATGGGACGCGATCGCGCGGGCGGACTGGTAGGCCGTTTGCTGCTGGGGGAAAGAGTAACCGAGCGGAAGAATGCGACCGGCCTCACTCCACGGGCGTGCGGGGCGGGCTCGAGGTAAGCGAGCAGGCGCGTTCGCCCGAAGGTCTTACTAAGCAGGCGGGGAGTTCGGGGTCTCTTGCGCCAAGACCAAGGACAACCTATGCTGCCTGAGCTCCTCGCCTGGTTCACCGGGAAGGAACAGAACCGGCGGAAGTTCCCCCGGAAGCGCAAGCCGTACCGCGCCGCTTACAGCGTCGACGGAAAATCGACGCGCCCGGCGATCGGCCTGGATATCAGCGGCGGCGGGCTGTGCATCCTCACCCAGGAGCAGGTGGGGCGCGACGAGTTCGAGGTCCGCGCCGAGATCGAGCAGCGGCCGGTCCGGGTCAGAGCGCGAACGGTCTGGCAGGACAACGTCCAGCATCAAGGCCGCAAGGTCTGGCGCTACGGGATGCGCTTCACCGGCATCCCCGCCGACGACTGGGACGCGATCGTGCGGTATACGACCGACAAGCCGGTTGCCGAGTCGAACAAGGCGCAAGAAGAGCTGACCACGGTCCGCATGACGCCCGACGATACGGCGCGCCTGCTCCCCAAGGAGCTGCAGACGAGGCTGCTGCAGATGCTCGTCGACCGCCGGCGCTTGGCCCCGCTCGACGTGCGGGTCACGCCGCTCGTTCAATACTTCTATTCGGGCATCGTGCGCCACAACGAAAAACTCGTCCATCGGCTCGTCATCCAGTCAAAAGTCGTTGGACCTGAGCGCGACGAGCTCTTTGAAACGCGCTTCGTTTTCGACGAGAATGGTCAAAACGTCAGCATCTTGAACTGACTCGCGTGCCTGAAAAAACCGCGCTGATCACCGGCATCACCGGACAAGACGGATCGTATCTCGCCGAACTGCTGCTCGAAAAAGAGTATCGCGTCGTCGGCATGACCCGCCGCACGTCGACCGACGTGCACGAGCGGATCGGGCACCTCGGCGACCGCATCGAGATCGTCTCCGGCGACTTGCTCGATCAAAGCTCGATGACGCAGATCGTCGCGGACATCCTCCCCGACGAGATCTACAACCTCGCCGCGCAATCTTTCGTCCCCACCTCGTGGGCGCAGCCGGTACTGACCGGCGAATTCACCGCGCTCGGCGTGACGCGCGTGCTCGAGGCTGTCCGCTCCGTCGACAAACGCATCCATTTCTACCAGGCCTCGAGCTCCGAGATGTTCGGCAAAGTGCACGCCGTTCCGCAGCGCGAGGACACGCCGTTCTATCCGCGCTCTCCGTACGGCGTCGCGAAAGTCTACGGCCACTGGATCACGGTGAACTACCGCGAGT
>JAQBPL010000254.1 GCA_028287545.1 Vulcanimicrobiota bacterium
CTGCTGGTGACGTTCCCGACGCCGGTCGTGCTGATCGGCGGCGCGATCGTCATCCTCTCGTCGATCACGATCAACGTCGGCGCGAACGTGATGGCGCCCGCGCGCGCGTTCGAAAACCTTTGGCCGCGCACGATCACCTTCGCGATCGGCGCGATCATGACCGGACTCCTCGCGCTGCTGATGCAGCCGTGGTACGTCCTCGCGACGTTCCACAACTACGTCTTCACGTGGCTCGGCACGTACGGCACGCTGCTGGGCCCGTTCGACGGGATCGCGATCGCCGACTACTGGCTGGTGCGAAATCTCCGCCTCGACCTCGCGCAGCTCTACACGCCGAATGGCCGCTACGACTACGCGGGCGGCTGGAATCTGCGCGCGATCGGCGCGCTCGTCGTCGGCTGGATCCCGCCGCTGATCGGCTTCTGGTACGCGCCGCTGGGCTTCCTGTGGTCCGGGGGCTGGTTCTTCAGCATCATCGTCGCGGGCCTCGCCTACGCCTACTTCATGCGCAGCGACCCCTCACGCCTCACCGAAGCCGAATACGAAGCCATCACCGACATCGTCGGTCCGACAACGATCCGCTCAACCGTCGCAGAACCAACAACCGCCTAATCACGAGCGAGTGCGCCCTGTCATTGCGAGCTTGTCGAGCAACCCTCGTTTTCGCGCTGAGCGCAGCCGAAGCGCGAGCCCGGATCGCGACCATCGAGGTGAGGGTTCGTCCCTCCACTTCGGTCGGGACGACACGAGGGTTGCTCGACAAGCTCGCAATGACAATGAGGCGTCGCAATGACAAGTCACGCTCGCAATGACGCACGCGTCAATGCGCGTAGAGGTCGAGGAAGACTTCGGTGCCGAGGGCGATGATGAAGCCGCCGGCGAGGGTGGACGTCGAGAGCATCGTGAGGCCGCTGCGTTTGAGTACGCCCCACAACTCGCCGACGACGAAGACCAGCGCGCCGACCGCGGTCGTCAAAAAGAACGTCTGCAGAACCGGCGACGAGAACCGATAGCCGATCATCGCGCCCACGAACGTCGGGCCGCCGGCAACGAGACCGGCCAGCGTGAGCTGGCCCCACGTCGGCATCGTCCCGCGCCCGGCCAGCGGCGCCGCGACGCCGAAGCCTTCGGTCGCGTTGTGCAGCGCGAACCCGGCGATCAAGCCGACCGCGATCGCCGTTGCACCCGACGCCGCGCTCGCGCCGATCGCGAGCCCTTCGGCGAAATTGTGCGCACCGATGCCGACTGCGATCATTCCGGCCAGCAGCAGCGGACTTTCAGCCCCGCCTCGCTCCGCGCCGGTCTTCGCGAGCCGAGCCGCCATCGTCCCCAGACCGACGAGTCCGACCACAAGGCCGGCGGTGTACGCGACCATCGTCGCCAGCGGGAGCGCCGGGGCGATACCGCCGGCGACGGCTCCGCGCTGCCACGCGGCGATCGCGCGCAGCAACGGCGACGTAGCGCTGCCCGCGATCTCGACGATCAGATAGATGAGGATCCCGATCGCGATCGCGTTGAGCGCGCCGATCGCCGCAGGCGAGAGCTTGCGCGCGCGGGCAATCGGAAGTCCGAGAAAGATCGTCAAGCCGGCGAACGCACCCAGCAGCGCCGTCATCCCGAACGAGAGCGGAGCACGCGGACTCGCCTGCCCGCCGTCCGGCCCGTGCATGCGCATCGCCATGTTCATCGCGCCGAGCAGCTGCGGCGTGCCGGCGTAATGGATCGTCGTCACGAGCCCGGCGGGCATCCCCATCGCATCTTCGGTGTGGTCGAGCACGTGGCAATGGACGAGCCAGTTGCCCGGCTGCGCGTCGGCGATGAAGACCGCATCGGCGCGCTGTCCCGGTCCCAGGAGAATCGTGTCCTGCACGTCGCGCGCGCCGGCCGGCTGCGCGTCGCGCGCGATCACGAGCATGTCGTGACCGTGCGTGTGCATCGTATGCACGTTCTCCGAAGAGATGTTGATCCAGCGCAGGCGCACGCGGTCGCCGCGCCGCACTTCGATCGGCGTCGTCGCCGGGTACTCCTTGCCGTTGAGGGTGAAGTGGTTCTCGACGGTGCTCTGGATCGACCACGACGAGAGCATCTCCACGTCGTCGCGCTGCACGCGCTCTTCGGGGCGCGGATGCGCGGGCAGCACGACGATCGCACCGTAGAGCCCGCTGTTGACCAGCCGCTCGTTGTCGTGGCTGTGGTAGATGAACGTGCCGGACTGCTTCGCGGTGAAGGCGTACCGGAAACGCTCGCCGGGCGCGACCATCGGCTGCGAGATCCCGGCAACGCCGTCCATCTCCGGCGGCGCTCCGTGAATGCCGTGCAGGTGCACGGTGTCCGGGACGTTCATCGCGTTGCGGAAGTCGATGACGACCCGGTCGCCCTGGCGGACGACGAGCGTCGGTCCCGGGACGACGCCGTTGTACGTCTTCGCGGTGACCGTGAGCCCAGGCTGGAGCGTCCAGGGCGCCTCGCGCGCGGCGAGGTGGAACGTGAGGGTCCGCCCGTGCCGGTCAGGCAGCGCGGCGAACGTCCCGTCCTCCCGCCGCGAGAGCCGCGACTCACCGGGGAGCGGCGTCGCCGCCGGTACCGGACCCTTGAGGGGCTG
>JAQBPL010000256.1 GCA_028287545.1 Vulcanimicrobiota bacterium
GCGGCGATCGCGCCGCCGAGCCGCTGCTGATAATCGGCGACCGCGTCGTGCAGCACGGTCTCGATCGCGTGATCGGCGGCGGCGCGCACGCCCGAGCGCGCGAACGCCGCGGCGGATTCGAGCACGAGCGCCGCCGTCAATCCGAGCGCGACGACGAACCAGAGCGTGGTCGCGAGCATCTTACATGCGCGCCGGCGGCATGACGTCGCGGCGCAGCACCTGACCCGGCGGGAAGACGGACGCCGGGAGCGTTTCGGAGAGCGACACCGACGCGGCGTCGTCCGGCGGAATCGTTCCGTCGGCCGCTACGCGGCACGGATCGCGCGGATAGGTCACGACGACCGTGAACCGTTCCGTCGCCGCGTCGTAGGTCGTGGTGAGCGGAAAGGTCAGCGCGCGCGGCGCCGATCCGCCGCACGCGGCCGGAGCACGCAGTTCCGCGCCCGCGAGCGTCGACGTCGTACCGGCGACGAGCGCCCACGTGCGGTCGCCGAGCAGGGCCGCACCGTCCTGCGCGGGAGACGACGCGTATGCAACGGCGGCGCGCGCCCGGGTCAACGCGTTCTCCGCCGCCATGAGGGCGAGGTCGCGCGACGTGCGCGGCGCCGCGTTCTGCACGAGCGCCGCGATCGCGCCGACCGTCGCCGCCGATGCCAGCGCGAAGAGCCCCATGCACACCACGACCTCGAGCAGCGTGAAGCCGCGCTCACCCGTTCGCATAGAACCCGTTCGCCGCGCCCTGCTGCTGCACCGCATCGCAGCGCGCCTTCTCGGCGCCGAGCGCCGCGCGGCCGCCGGCGGTGACGTACGGTGCGAAGTCGGCGTACCAGGCGGCGGGCCCCTCCGCGCGCACGTCCCACGGCGCAAAGCTGCCGGCGTTCGTGCCGTCGGCGGCCGCGCGATCGGGCGGATACGCCGCGTAGTCGCGCGCAGTGTCCCAGTTCGTCCCGGCGACGCTCTTCACCAGCGTGTCGGTGCCGCCGTCGGATGCGCGCGTTCCGCTATACGTGAAGGTGAACTCGCCGGCGATGAACCAGCCGCCCGGCGCGACCAGCGAGCCGTCCGGATTGCGCGCGAAGTCGTTCCAGTGCACGTACTCGCTCCACGCGGTGTTCCAGCCCACCGCGCAGCTCGTCAGCGTTTTCGGCGCGGCGGTGTCGTGTCCGACGTCGCAGCGCTCGCTGCACGTGTAGCGCAACACTTGCGTGTAGCCGTTCGGGAACACGCCCGGCAGCAGGGCGACGACGCGTGAACCGTCGGCCGTGTCGATCCGCACTTCGACCAGCGTGTTTCCACCGCCGAGCGCGTTGCCGCTCGCATCCGCCACGCCGAGCGGAATCGGCGCGGTCGCCGGGACGCTCGCCGCGACGAAGCCGGAATCACTTTGCCGCAAGTACGGATCGCGATGCGCGGCGAGCGCGTTCGGCGCGGTCGTCGTGACGAGCGGCGCGCCCTGCAGTCCGCGCAGCACGATCGCGCCCGTCGCCGCGGAATCGCAGGCCGGGATCGGCGCGCTGCCGGCTAGCCGCTGCAACGCGTCGCCCGGGACCGCGTCGCCGGCGGCGTGATTGGGAAAGGTGCGGTAGCTCCAGAACGCCGGCCCACCCGCGTCGGCGGTGAAAAAATCGAGCTGCACGCAATCGTCGCGCGCGCCGCCGGCGCTCGGCGCGCTCGACCAGATCGCGGTCGCGCTGCGCGCTTCCGCCCGGAGTTGGGCGGCGAGACGCTCCAGCGCAGCATACGCCCCCGCCCGCGCGCGCAGATGCGGGATCCCGGCGCCGAGCAGTCGCACACTCTCGAACGCCGTGAACGCGAGCGCCGCGAAGAGGCCCGTGGCGATCGCGATCTCGATCAGCGAGAAGCCGGCTTGAGAACCTCGCACGAGGGTTCGAGTGCCCCGGGGGCGGCGGCGCTATGCCGCAGGCGACCGCCCGCAACCGTTTCATGCCGTCTGCAGCCTGCAACTGTTCATACCGTCTGCGGCATGCAATCGTAGGTGAGCCAGCGGGGCCGCCCGAAAGGCGCCGGTCCATGGCCATCAACACGTTCGACACGTCGATCTTCAAGAGCTATGACGTCCGCGGGATCGTCGGGTCCCAACTAACGCCCGAAGTAGCTTACCTGATCGGCCGGGCGTTCGTGCAAGCGCTGGGGCGGACGAACATCTGCATAGGCCGCGACATGCGGCCGTCGGGCGAGGAGCTGCTCGAAGCCTTGACCCGCGGCGCGGTCGATGGCGGCGCCGACGTGACGCACATCGGGCTGATCTCGACCGACGCGCTCTACTTCGCGGTCGGGCACTACGAGTTCGACGGCGGGATGATGATCACGGCGTCGCACAACCCCGCCGAGTACAACGGCCTGAAGTTCTGCCGCGAGCAAGCGCAGGCGATCTCGCTCGACACGGGCCTCGGCGAGGTCCGCGACCTGGCGGTCTCCGGCGCGTTCACCGAACCGCAGCGGAAGGGCACCGTCAAGGAACGCGAGGTCCTCGACGACTTCGGACGGCACTGCGTCTCGTTCATCCGCGACGTCACGAAGATCAAGCCCTACACGATCGCGATCGACGCCGGCAACGGAATGGCGGGGCTGACCGTCCCGTACGTCTTCAAGTACCTGCCGCAAGTGAAGGTCATCCCGCTCTACTTCGAACTCGACGGGACCTTCCCTAACCATCCGGCGAGCCCGATCGAAGACGAGAACAAACTCGCGCTGCGCGACGCGGTGCTCGCCAACAAGGCCGACCTCGGCGCGGCGTTCGACGGCGATGCGGACCGCATGTTCATCGTGGACGAGAAGGGCGGTTTTCCCGACGGCAGCATCGTGACGGCCGCGGTCGGCGTCGCGACGCTCAAGAAGTATCCGGGCTCGAAGATCCTCTACAACTTGATCTGCTCCCGCAGCGTCCCCGAGGCAGTGACCGCCCACGGCGGCATCCCGGTGCGCTCGCAGGTCGGGCACTCGCTGATCAAGCCCGAGATGCGCGAGGGGAACATCCCCTTCGGCGGCGAGCACAGCGGGCATTTCTACTTTCGCGAAAACTGGTTCGCCGACTCCGGGATGATCGCGCTCCTGCAGTGCCTCGACCTCTTCAGCGAAGAAGGCGAGACGATCACCCAGGCGATCGCGCCGTACAACACGCGCTTCCGCTCCGGCGAGATCAATTCGACCGTCCGCGACGCGGACGCGAAGATGCGCGAGATCGAAGAGCATTTCAAAGACGCGAAGATCGACCATCTCGACGGCGTGACGGTCGAGTACCCCAACTGGTGGCTGAACGTGCGCAAGTCGAACACCGAACCGCTGCTGCGGCTCAACGTCGAAGGCGACACCAAGGAGCTGATGGAGAAAGGCCGCGACGAAGCGCTGGCGCTGATCAAAGGGTGACGTTCTCGTCCTTGGCTCGCGACGCGGCGCTGGCCGAACTGGGAGTTCCCATGCGAGCGTACCGCTACGTGCGCGGCGGTTTTCGCGCCGCGCAGCCCGCTGGTGGATTCGCCTACGACGACGGCGGCAACACGCCCTTGATGCTGGGAGCCCTCGCGGTGCTCGCCATCCCGGAAATGCTGATCCTCGACCTGGTGCTCTGGCACGCGCCGGCGTGGCGCATCGGGAGCGACGTCGTTCACCTCTACCTGATCCTGTGGGCGCTCGGGATCGCGCATGCCTTCCGCACTATGCCGCACGAACTGCACGCAGACCGCGTGATGCTGCGGACGCTCTTCTTCGCCTCGCTGTCCATCCCGCGAACGGCGATCGCCTCGGCGGAGGTCGTGGAAATCGACCGGCGCGCGAGTCGCCGCAGAACGCGCTTGGGATTGGGATCGCCGCGCCGCTGGGTGCTCGTGCAGCTGCGCGAACCCGCGATGCTCGAGCGTTGGCTCGCGCGCCCGCTTCCGGTGACGTCGGTGTTGATCGCCGCGGACGACCCCGACCGGCTGGCCCGGGCGTTGAACGGGTAACGATGCTCGACCCGCTCGAACGGTACCGCGCCGCACGCGACGACGTCGCCGCCGCTTTGGACGAACTGCGCGCGCTGGTCGCCGAGACGGCGCGCTGGCACGATGCGCCGCAGGACGACGCGGCGCTCGCGCGCACGATCGCGCGCCTGCGCGACGGCCGGTTCGTGCTTGCGGTGGTCGGCGAGTTTTCGAGCGGGAAGTCGTTTCTGCTCAACGCGCTGCTCGGCAAGGTGGCGTTCGAGGAACGGGCGGGCGGAAAGCGCATCGCCGGCCTGCTCGCGACCGACATCAACCCCTCGACCGCGACGATCACCGAGCTCGCGTACGCGCCCGAGGAGTCGGCGACGGCGATCTATGCAAACGGCCGCGAAGAGCGGATTCCGCTGGGTCGCCTGGCGCGGTTCGTCGCGGTCGGCGAAGAGGGGAAGCTGCACGACGCGACCGGCGACGATAGCGGCGCGCCGGTGCTGGTGCGCGTCGCCGTCGACTCGGCATTTCTGCGCGGCGGCTTCGTCGTCGCCGACACGCCGGGCTTGGCGTCGATCAACCCCGCGCACCGGCGCGCGACGCTCTCGTATCTCCCCGGCGCCGACGCCGTGCTGTACTTGATCGACACGCAACAGCCGTTCACCGAGGGCGATGCGTCGTTCTTGGGGATCGTGCGGCGCTACATCGAGTCGGTGTTCATCGTCCAGACGAAGATCGATCTGTGGCGGATGAGGGATGCCGCGCGAGGCGAAAGCGCCGGCGAAGGGTGGCAGGGAGCGGCCCAGCGCATCGTCGCCCAGGCCGCGGTGCATGCGCCCGGGACGCCGGTCTTCCCGCTCTCCGCGCGCGAATACGCCGAAGGGCTGCTCACGCACGACGACGCGCTGATCGCGCAGAGCCGTTTCGGCGAGTTCCTCGCCGCGCTCGATGCTTCGCTCGTCGCCACCACGGGCCGCTCGCGCCTGCGCCGCGCCGCGGCGGAGGCGCGCCGGGTCGCGAC
>JAQBPL010000267.1 GCA_028287545.1 Vulcanimicrobiota bacterium
CCGCATCCCGCTTCGGTGAAAGGATTCACGCCGAAGCAGCTGTGGGCGGCATACGGGCTGGGCGCTCCCTCGACGTCGGCCGCCGCAAACGGACCGACGATTGCGATCGTCGACGCATTTGACGATCCATCGGCTGAATCGGATCTCGCCGTCTACCGCTCGCAGTTCGGCCTGCCGCCGTGCACGACCGCGAACGGCTGCTTTTCGAAGCTGAACGGCAGCTTGCAGCGCGGCGGATATCCGCAGGCCGACAAGGGATGGTCGATGGAGATCTCGCTCGACCTCGCGATGGCATCCTCGGCGTGCCCGACGTGCCGCATTACCCTCGTCGAAGCGGCAACCAACGACCTGACCGCGCTCGCGCAAGCCGTCAACGCGGTCGCCGCGACGCACCCGGCCGCGATCAGCAACAGTTATGGTGCTCCCGAATCGGCGGATGCCGCGACGCTGGATGCATACTACGCGCACCCCGGGATCGCGGTGACCGCAAGCATCGGCGATCAAGCCGGCGTCGAATTCCCGGCGTCGTCCGCGAACGTCATCGCGGTCGGCGGAACGACACTCAAGACGGCGTGGAACGCGCGCGGCTGGTCGGAGACCGCCATGAACAGCACCGGAACCGGGTGCAGCGCGTACGTGGCGCGGCCGGTGTGGCAGGCCGCGGCGTGCGCCGGTCGCGGCGTTGCGGACGTCTCCTTCGTGGCCGATGCGGCAACCGGACTCGCCGTGTACGACACCCAATCGGGCGGCTGGATCGTGCTCGGCGGGACGAGCGCGGGCGCGCCGTTCGTCGCGGGCCTGTATGCCGCAGCCGGCGACTACGGCTCGAGCCAAGTCGGCGCGGCGAGCCTCTACGCCAGTTCGGGCAAGCTGAACCAGGTAAGCGGCGTTCCGGCCGGCGACGCGACGCTCGGTTCGCCGCACGGCCTAGGCGCGTTCTAGCGAGACTCCCCCACGCAGGTCCGGCGCCGCCAAACGGGCAATTGCGTCCGGTCCGCGGCGCCATAGTCTATCGGTTAGGACGCCGCCCTTTCAAGGCGGAGAGACGGGTTCAACTCCCGTTGGCGCTACCACAGCCGACACCGCTCGCGGTGCACGAAAAAGCCCGCCGTTACGCGATTCTGTCGCAGCGGCGGGCTTTCGATTAGGCCCGAAAATGGGCCTCGGCAATCCATCCGGCAATCCGCGTTGCCGTTTTAGCCCGTTTTCCGACCCGAAAGGATGCGGGCAAGAGCCTCGCCGTGCCGGTCCGCGGCGGCCCGTCCAAGGCTGTCTGAGGCGCGCAAGTACAGGTTGGCCGTCGTGGCGATCGTGCTGTGACCCAGGGACGTGGAGATCGTCTTGAGGTCGATCCCGCTTACGAGCTGGGACGTGGCGTAGAAGTGCCGCAGGTCGTGGAAGCGCATTTTCGGCACGCCGGCCGATTTCGCTCGCGAGCTCTCACACAGACGGGCGAACGCACCCGAGAAGCTGACCGGGCGCCACGGCCCGCCCTTCACCGGATCCGGGAACACGACCGCCTGCGGGTTGCGGCTCAAGAGCCCCTGGGTGAGCCGGTGGGCTGCAAGAGCGTCTGCAACCTGCGGCGACATACTGAGTGTGCGGCGCGAGAGCTTCGTCTTGGGCGCCTTGAACCGGAGCACCCCGGCCGCACACTCGAGGCTGCGCGCAACGCGCACCGTGCCCGCTGCGAAGTCTACGTCGCCCCACTGCAGTCCGAGGACTTCGCCGCGGCGCATACCCGTGCCGATCGCGACGAGGACCGGAGTCTCGAGCGAACGCTCCGCGGGCGAGCCGGACTTGTCGGCCAGGATCCCGAGCAGCGCGCTAAGGCCCAACTCGGCAGGGACTAGGCTCTCCGAGTGCTCCGCTGCTGGCCGCTTCACGCCCTGAGCCTCGTTCTTGTGTACGAGGTCGTCCTTGTGCGCTACGTTGAGGATCATCGAAAGGGTGAGCAAGATATGGTCAACGCTGCGTGCACTCAGCTTCGCCTTCGACTTCTTGTTGTCCGCACGCGGCCCGGTCTGCCATGCAGACAGCGCCTTGGCGATATGATCAGAGCGCAGCTTCTTGAGCGTGTGCGTGCCCAGCTTCGGCGTGATGTGCAGACGCACGATCGCCTCGTACCGCGTGTACGTGTTATGGGCAACCGCGGGCTTCGTGAGGGCGAGCCAACGCTGCGCGTACTCTCCCAGCGTGAGCTTCCGGCTTTCGCTGCGAATGTTCTTTGAGCGCGACCCGATGATTTTATCCCGCGCCTCCTCTGCGTCCTTGCGGTCCGCGTGCCCAGCACTCCACTGCATCCGGCGCTTGCCGTTCTCACGCGGGAGCTCTACGACCGCGACGTACTTTCCATCGCGCTTGTAGATCCCAGGACCGACGCGGACCAACTTCCGTGCGTTGTCTTTCATCGAACTGCCCCTGCTCCGTCATGCTCACCGCGGCTGATTCATTCCGCCAACGGGAACATGGCTTGTCCGTGGATACTAAGCGACACAGTGCACGAAACGCAATAGCCTTCGCGCAATTCGTTTTGTAGTAAGAGCGCACTTCACTGGAATCTGGTGAACGTCTACGAGTGAGCCTGCTACGCGCACTCAATACGTGGAAGCGCGATCGCTATTGCCGGCGGATTCACTGCGGAACGTTACTCACAACGAGCAGATCGCGTTGACCATATTGCCGCTGACCATCTGAGCATGTGACCACCTGACGTGCCGGAGAATTGGCCGCCTGACGGGCACGAATCCGGTACGCGAAAGAACGACGACGACGACGGAAACGACGGGGAACGACGGTACAAAACGAGGGACGGGAACGATTCGGGAATGGAAGCGAGCCTGCTCAAGCGACCCGTAGACGATGCACCGTGCCCAAGAGAAACCGATGCCGTGCCCAAGGCTCGAGGATCCGAACCCCGCAGCGTTAGGCAATCAGCCCCGTTCTTTTTCGTCCCTCCGTATGTACGTCACGAACCAACCTCGTACCGTAACCCGGAGCGTTAGGCTCTCGTCCCCGTCGTCTCTTAACGGGTCGTCGTCGTCGTACTTGTTCCCCGTGCCACTACCCGTGAGACTTGAGAGCTCCAACGCCTCGCTTCGCAGGCAAAGAGCTCGTAATACCTTGGGTGTGTTTCGTCGGAGTTTACGAGAGCCGTTCCGTACGATGCAGCACGTACAATTCAGAGAAGGCGTTAGTACGTACTTCCCCGCCCGCCCTACCAAAAGTATAGAGAGTCAGTGCAAGTCTGTCCAATATGGTCCGGGCATTTGAGGTCTTGGTCGGGTCCGGTGGCCTCTGTCCTAGGTTGTTCGGAAAACCTGTTACCCTGTTACCATTCCATGTGCCGACGCACAGAAAGCCCATAACCACGGGCTTTTATGCCCGTCCGACCGGGTAACAGGGACGGGTAACAGGGCTCCAATGGTAACAGGCTGGGCGTTACTTTCAATCTGCACAGCGCCCTTCGGCACCGCGCCTTGTGGCCTCCCGATTCGTCCCCGCCGCGCTGCGGGCAACTTGTTCAACCAACTTGTTCACGGCGCTGGGCAACTTGCCCAATCCAAGATGCCCATTCAAGATGCCCAACGCGATCGGGGTATGGGCGCCTTACCGTTTGCTCTGCGTTTGCTTGTTCAATCGGTAACGATTGCTGTGCGTTTGCTGACCCGTGCTGCGCCGGCCGATTGGACGACGGCCTTCCGCGGGCTGTACGATGAAGCACGCTGGGCACTCTCCCCTGTCTGTACCAGCCGAGGGCGACCGACGAGCACTGCGCTCCCGGTCGCCTTTCTCGTTGGGCGTGTAAAGTTTTTCACGGCCTATTGAGCAGCGTTAGGCAGTACGCCAAGAACACGCAGCGCGTAACAACGCGCATTGCGTTTAAGAACCCCCGAACTTTGTATTAGATACTGTAATTCGTCCCTGTAGGACGGCATAACGCGGCATAGAACGGCGCGTGTCCCGACGATGCAGCAGCGCACTGTCGGGAAGCAAATGGAGACGGAGTATGAAGGCGGACGATAACCGTCGCGACCCCGGTAATGCCGCACGCATGGATCTTAGCGCCGAGGGCGGCATGACCGTACTTGAAGCGGCAGAGTGGCTCTCGCTCGGAAAGAGCATGACGTACAAGCTCATCGCGGACGGGCGGCTTGCCCATGTACGAGTTGGCGCGAAGATCATCGTTCCTCGGAAGGCTGCACAGCAATTCCTCGCCGATCGCCTAACGCGGTGAAGCCGTACGCGCCGAATGTCGATTGCGGGCCTTTCCGTGGCGCTGGTGAGGCGCGGCGAGTTGGCTGCGTGAAGTTGGCCCGCAGAGCACGATCAGCGCGTCCTAGAGCCTTATTTCGCGTCACTACACAACCGCATAATCGTGCAGAGGGTGGAACCATGAAAAGCCTGGCTCTTGTCGTCCTCGCCGTGTTCGCGTTCCCCGCGTCGGTTCAAGCGGACGCCCCGAGCTACCGGCTCGATAGCTTCCCTACGAAATGCCCACCAACGCATATCACGCTGTCGAGCCTGCGCGGTAATATCGCGGGCTCTCCGGCCGGCGTCGATGCGATCGCGTACAGCTGCGCCGGAGAATCGTCCATCCACCTCATCACGTACTTGCACCCGTAACAGAGGTATTCCGTGGCAACCTTCACCCTAGGCGAGAACGTCCGACTGTTCCGAGAACGTCTTGCCTGGACCGAGACGCAGCTCGCAGCTCGAGCCGGCATCGGTCAGCCGGCCGTTTCACTCATCGAGAACGGCCAGCGTCCGAACCCTGGGATTGCGACACTCCAGAAGATTGCTCGTGCGCTGAGGGTCAGCATAGGGGACCTGCTGGGCCAGAAGCCGGCTAAGAGCGTGCGCCGACGTAAAGCGGACCCGTTGCTCGAGCAGCAGATTGCTGACCTAGATCAAGGACTGGCGGCGACGAACAAGGCCCTCGGACAACTTGCACAACGGGTTCAAGCGCAATCCGCCGAGATCAAGCAACTCCAGCGCGCCCTGAAATCAAAGATGGTTCGCTGATCCTCTGGCGGGGCGACCCGCTGAGGACGGCCCCCTAGATGCGCCCCATGGCTACGTCTCGCCGGCGTGGCACCTCTTGAACTTCTGGCCGCTGCCGCACGCGCAGAGTTGATTTCGCGGTTGCTTTGGATACGCAACGACGATGGGCTTCCCGTTGGAATCGGTGGCCGTCAACGTCCCGCCCACAACTATAGGCCCGCGAAAGTCGCTTCGCGAGATGATTAGTGCTGGGGCATGATCGGTCATCTGTTGGACATCGGTATGGTATGCGAACCGCGAGCCCTCAGCTCGGTTCGACGAAATTACTGCCGACATTAGCTGCCGTCCAACAGGGCTCCGTGAGCCGGCAGGGCCGGATATCTCGCGAATGAGCTCCACCGTCTTCCCGACCACGGCCTCTGCAGGGCGGCGATCGGCGACGAGGACTTTGACGGCGGCCACCTGCGCGGGCCCGAAGCGACGCCAGAAGCCGATCCGCTGGATGGACCACGCAGGACGCACGGGGTTCTGCAGCACTTTCCACCACGCGCGGAATTCCGGCCATGGCTCTTTATCGTCGTCGCCGCGCTCATAATCTTGATAGTTGGTGATCATGCAATATGCCACGAGCGGCCCCGTCGTCGTGTACACAAAGCCCGTCAGCATGATGCTCAACAAGCGCGCCGCAGGGGTAAGACGGCAAACGCTACGCGTAGCGAATTTACGGGTCGCCGCGTCGCGCAGCCGATCAATGATCCCGTCTGGATTATAATCCGGCGGGCCGGTGTCGCGAAGTATCGTAGCAAGCCAGTCTTTCGTTTCGAAGCCGCCTGGACCGTTGAGGCGGGCAAGGCCGCTGTATCCCACGATGAAGCGGCAAGCGTCCGACTCGAGCAAGAATAGCTTGTTGGACTCTTCGTCTATGGCAGAACCGTCTTCGGCCGTGAGCCTTCGATCGGAAACCTGCAGCGCATAATCGTTGTTCTGCGCGCCAACCACGAGCGTCACCGCGCCTTAGTTCGGGCCGGAGGACTCCGAAGACTGCCGTCACGATCATCGGCGGTCACGATCATCGGCCTATTTTTCGCGTGGCTGGTCCAGCGGCGTCAGGCGCCCGGCGGAATATCCCGCGGCGAGCCAGGGCACCCGGCGAAGTATGATGCCAATGGACATCGACGAGCTGCGCGCGATGCTCGAAGTCGACGAGGACTACCCGCTCGGCGTCGTGCGGGATCTGAGCCCTACCGAGACGACCCTGCTCACGCTCGCCCTCCTGCGGGTGAACTGACAGGCTGGACGAACGGCGCGCGGATGCCGGATGTCCCGCCTCCTGGCCCGCCGCTGCCGTATGTCGATTGGTGCCGCGTCCTCGTTGATCGCGTCCGCGAGCTGATCCCAGCGTCCGCGCGACGCGCCGTGCCGGCGTCGTCTACCTGCGCCACGCAGGCGAGGTCGTCACGATCTCCGACGACCGCGGCACGTTCTGGGTGCGGCGTACCGGCTCAGGTGGATCTGGCCTATACGACTCGGACCGCCACGACCTGCACACGGCGCGCACGATGGCGCGATCGATCGTGGGGATGCTTGACGCGCGGTTGTCGGGGCCCGATTGACGTCCGACCAATCGAGTCGCGCCAGCAGGTTCATAGACCATCCACCACCGCGTGACCGGTCACGGGCTTCGTCGCCGCGAGATTCGGCACACCTTCCGCAAGATAATCATTGAACGCACTCAAAAGGAGGGTCAGAGCCGGCGTCCCTGGCGCTTCGGCCACGTCGTCGAGCGGTGATGCGATCCGCGTAAAGCCAGCGAGATCGCGTGCGCTGAATTGCTGCAATCGTCGCCACGAAACGGCTAATTCAACAACCGTCGCATCAGGCAGTTCGACCCTTTCCAGCACGGCATATCGATTCATGCCCCCGCGCTTCAGCTTGTCCCGCCATTGAGTTTGGATTTGCTGCCGCGTGATGCAATGATAAAGCGTAAAGACGTCGTCCGGGCTATATGGCCTGGCACCTTTGCCGTCGGGCACCATCCTGTCGATGTCGCAAGCTGGCATAAGAGGCGACAACATTGCAAATACGAGGCGTTGCGTAAACCCGACCATCTCCTCGGCGCGCAAACCACCGGGCAAGTCCCCCTGGTAGTACATGCGTCGAAGCGCCGGGTCGTCACCCGATTCGCTGCGGTAATATTCAGGCTCGGTCAACCGAAACGGAAAGGGGACCTTCATAAAAAGGTCCCCTGGCTGAATGAGCGGCTTCGGTGGGCCGTAAAGGGTCAAAGGCACCCTGCGGTCCGACGAGTCGCCGCTTTACTCGTACAGCGCCGGGGTCTCGTCGTCCTGATATTCGGGGACGCGAGCCGCGCTCGGCTTGAATCGCATGGTTTTCGACCGCTCTGCTAGACCCTTAATGTAGGCGGCGAAAAGCTGCTCCTCAAGCTGCTGATCCTCTGCCTCAAGCGCGCGCGTCACCGCAAGTTCCTTGGAACCATTGCGGTCTTGGACCCAAAGAGAATCGGCCTGTTGGATCGTCGTCCCAACGCGATCTATCTCTGCAGTAAAACGTTTGTGTGCGATATAGTCGACGCAAGCGCTTGCCCGATTCTTGAATGGCCCCTGCGGAGCGCCGCCATAGACGGCAAGGACCGCACGCCCCCACTGCACGGCATCGGCCGAGGAGCAGGTTATGGCGGAATCCAGGTATGTCATGTTGTTCATCGTGCTTCTTCCAGATCTACTTGAAACGCGAACACAGGTTCCATCGGCTTGCCATCAATGCTGAGCGTCAGGTACTGCGGACCCGCTTGGTAGACCACGCAGCTTATCACAGAGAACGCGAACACAGCAAGGCCGTCCGTGAACGTGACGGGATCGCCGCTATTCGTTTCAGCAGCAAAATCGAGCACGCCTGCCTTTGGCTCCAAGGCGACCATGCGCGCCCCATCGGTAGCGCCTCGAATCGAGATGATGAGGTAGACCGGCTCCTCAAAATGGAACGGTAAAGCGTTCGCGCGGACGCGCGAAAAGACCGCGTGGGCGCTTAGGCGGTGGTACGGATCGAACGAAATGTTGGCCGCGCAAAACAGCCCAACGACGTGGGGGCCCGTCTCCTCGGTTGTGCCCCCAGTGTCAGTCAAGGGCCCAGCCTCGTTCATCGGTCCGCACGTTTGTGCGCCGCATGAGCGCATCCTTTCGCCCGAGCGTCATCTTTGTCGATATAGACTGAATCGGCCGAATCGCAGGAGCTGCTGAGGCCACACCCTTTTAGGAACCAAAGTGCAGTCTGGTGGATTCACCTGCACTATACCGCGATACTTTCCGTGCCGCCCGGACGTGCCAAAAGCGTAGCTGTGTCAAACGATTGGCATACCGTCTTCGTTGCACATGGAAGGGATCAGCTACGGCAGTGGCCCTTGGCCCCAGTACTACGGACCCGTTCATCATCACGCGCTCATTTCTTTGACGCTCGAGTTGACGGCAAAGGGAAGCAGGTCCCGATCGACAACGGATCGGCTCTTTTCATTCGTGTTTGTGGGGTACACCAATGATCCGGCTGACGCGCATTCTGGTCGCTGTGCTGTTGCTCGTGGCGCTTCCCGGGACCAGTCTCGCGGCGCACCGACAGCCCCCATCGAGTACAGCCTCGACATCGCTGGTCCAGTTTCGAACCGAGGGTGCGGCGCAAGCGCATTGTCCCAAGGACGAAGTGGTCTGGCTGAACACAAACAGCGGCATCTTTCACGAAAAGGGCATGCGCTGGTACGGCCGCACGAAGCACGGCGCATATGTCTGCCGCAAAGAAGCTGACGCTGCCGGTGATCGTGATACGAGGAACGGGCAATAGTCCATGCCAGAAATACCTGACATTCCTAACGGGTTTTGGCTTGAGGACGCAGTGGCCGCCGGACTTCAATGTGGCGGCAACT
>JAQBPL010000284.1 GCA_028287545.1 Vulcanimicrobiota bacterium
CCCGCTTTCGAGGCGGGTGCCTTCAACCACTCGACCACCTCTCCGTGGTCAGCGCCGCTTGTTCGCGAAGAACGCGCGAAGCTGTGCGCCGGTTTCCTCCGCCAGCACCCCGTCGATGACCTCGACGTGATGGTTGACGGCGGCCGACCCGAGTATATCGATGACCGAGCCCGCCGCACCTCCCTTGGGATCGCGGCAGCCGTACACCAGCCGCTCAATGCGGGCGGCGGCAATCGCGCCGGCGCACATCGGGCACGGCTCCTTCGTCACGTAGAGCGAGCCCCCGATACGCCAGCGTCCGAGCGCCTCCGCGGCGGCCCGGATCGCCAGCAGCTCGGCGTGCGCGGTCGGATCCGAGCGGAGCTCCTTCTCGTTGCGCGCCTCGAACGTGCGGCCGTCGACGACGAGGACCGCGCCGATCGGCACGTCGCCCGCCGCGCCCGCTTGGTCGGCGAGGGTCATCGCGCGGCGAACGAACGCGGCGTCATCAGCCGACTGGAGTTCGCCGGAGGGGCCGGCGTCGGGCGAGCGCACGCAGGCGCTTTCGTGGCGCGCTCCGGACCGCCCTAGACGACGGCTACTCGGTCAGCATGCGGTAGTTGCCCAGGACGGTCGCTTCTCCGCGGAGCGGCGGCGCGGCCCGCCGTTCCTCGCCGCCGTCGACAAACTCCCCAAAAGTGCGCAAGCCGGTCAGCCGATCGTCAGCATCTCCTTCGTAGGCTACGACGTGGATGAACGTTCCGTCGTCGAGCTGGAGGACGAGATATCGCACGCCCTCCGGTTGGGCCTCGCCGAGTTCGCGGAAAACGCCTTCGACGAGCTGCGCGTTGCGCTGCGTGTGTTCGGGTTTTGTCGTGTAGCGAATAACGGTTGGTTTCACTCAGGTCCCCTTTTCGATGGATCTTCGGTAGGGCGACGCTGTGACGAATCGAGAAGCGCAAAGGATTCTGCGCAGCGGCATCTTTATCGCCGGTGCGGCGTCCCTGGGGCGCGACGCCTTCGGACGGTGTCGCGTTCCGGTCGATGATGCGCTACGCGCGGAGCGGCTGGTGTGTGGCCTTACCTGCGCGGTGTCCGCTTACGAATAGGAACGAGCGAAGAAAGAGTCCGCTGAACCGACCGGCGAACGAAACGTCGGGTGTCGCATTGAATGCCGGCGCGAACGTGATCCTCGCGAACTCCTCAAGCGTCGTCGGCGTCGTGTTCAAAACGGATCGCGGCTCGGCGTGCAGTTTCGACGAATCAATGCCGCGGTTGATCTCGATAAGCAGATCGGCGGCGTTGGGTGAAAGACCACCGTTTTCGATGAGACCCCGCCGCAAGACGCTCTGGGGAAATTCGATGTACTTCATGTCGGGCTTACCGATCGATGCGCCCAATATCCGTGTCACCTCGGTCATCGTATAGTCGCGGGGCCCGTTGAGGTAGCGGATGGTCGTGCCTTTGAAATCGAGGTTATGAAGATACTCGGCCGCGACGAGTGCGATGTCGCGTGTCGCGACGGTTGGGAAGCGAACGTCGGCACTGATCGCGAGGCCGTTGATGCCGGCCATCTTCATCAGCCCGATGTTCCAGAGAAAATTTTCCATGAACCATACAGGTCGAAGGTGGACGACGTTGAGGCCCGAGAGCCCGTCAAGCAGCCGTTCGAACCAATGGCAGCCGATGATCCCGCCAATTCGCTCCGTCACCTCAGCTCCCCAGCTGCTGAGCAAGACGACGTTCCGAAGACCGGAGTCGCGAATCGCCGCAACGATGTTCTCGACGTTTGTCTTCTGCTCGGCGTTAAGATCCGGCAGAGAGACATCGAGCGGGGTCAAAAGGAAGGCCGCCTTCGCACCTCGGAAGGCCCGCGTGAGAAAGGTTCGATCGTGAAACGATCCGGGGCGTACGTCGACGCCGCGCTGGCCCAGCGGCTTGAGCAGTTCCGCGCTCCGCGCGACTGCCCGCAGCGCATGCCCAGCCGATAGTAGCTGTTCAGCGACTTGGCCTCCCACACGCCCGGTGGCACCTGTTACAACAATCGCGTTGTCGTCGCTCATGGAACTCTCCTCAGGGCGCCTGTTTGCAGTTTAATACTACTTCGCATAAAATACCCTGGTCAAGGAATTTTGTCCACCCTTGCACAAAAAAGAACCGATGCCACGCGGCCGCCCTCGGCAATATGATCCAGACTTCGCGCTCGCCCGCGCTATGGAGGTCTTTTGGGATCGTGGCTACGCCGCAACGTCGCTAGACGATCTGGGTGAAGCCATGGGGATGAACCGACCGAGCGTCTACGCGGCGTTCGGCGACAAGCACGAGTTGTTCGTCATGGCGCTCGGCCTCTATCGTGAAGGGGGCGACGACAAACTGCGGCGCGCACTCGCTCCCGAGCGCCCTTTACGCGAATCCCTGCGCGACGTCTTTTCCATGCTCTTGTCGACGTATCTCTCAGGTGCAGGAGCGCAGCGCGGCTGTTTCGTGTTTGCGCTCGCAACCTCCGAAGCTGTGCGCGATCCCGCTATCCGGGCATTGGTCGCCGACGCCGTCAGCGCGTTCGATGCCGCATTCGAGGCTCGGTTCAAACTTGCTCGTAAGCGCGGCGAAATTGCTCAGAGCGCGGACCCGGCCGCACTGGCGCGGCTGGCGTCGGGTCTCGCACACACGCTTTCCGTTCGAGCTCGCTCCGGAGAAAAGCGAAGGACGCTCCTCAAGGTGACCGATGCCTTCCTCGCCGCCATGTGCCCGCTGCCCGTGGAAACGCACAAGGTGCCTCGCAAGTAGTAGCGCGCCTTTTTGGGGCGCGAATCCTTTGCGCCATCGCAAACGTCAGAGACCTATATGACGGACATCGCCGGCGCGGCGTCCCTGGATCGGGACGCCTTCGAGCGGCTCCTAGTGGAGCTGCGGCCGAAACTGCATCGGTACTGTGCGCGCATGACGGGCTCCGTCATCGACGGCGAAGACGTGCTGCAAGATGCGCTGATGAAGGCGGTGCGCGCGTTTGCGGACGCGCAACCCATCGCGCAGCCCGAGCGCTGGCTCTTCCGCATCGCGCACAACGCGGCGCTGGACTTCCTTCGGCGTCGCGCACGTACTGAGGCGGCCCGGTCCAACGAGGATCCCGACATGCTCGTCGACCCGAACGCGACGCACGACGATCGCGAAATCGTCTCGACCAGTCTGCGCACCTTCATGCGGCTGCCGACCGTGCAGCGCAGCAGCGTCATCCTCATGGACGTGCTCGGCTATTCGCTCGCCGAGATCGGCGGCATCATGGACGAGAGCGTTCCGGCCGTCAAGTCGGCGCTCCATCGCGGCCGAACGCGCCTGCGCGAGTTGGCGCGCGAGCCCGACGATCAACCGCTGCCGATCATGTCGGACCCCGAGCGTTCGCTGCTGGCAGCGTACGTCGACCGCTTCAACGCACGCGACTTCGACGCCGTTCGCGACATGCTCGCCGACGAAGTTCGCCTAGAACTGGTCGCCCGCACGCGGATGAACGGGCGCCGTGAAGTCGGGCGGTACTTCCACAATTACTCGGGCGAGAACGACTGGCACGTTCGCGCCGGGTTCGTGGACGATTCCCCGGCGCTGCTCGTCGACGACGTGAATCGTCCGACGGAGGCGCCGGCATACTTCATCGTTCTGCGATGGGCCGGCGGGAAGGTCGTCGCTATTCGCGACTTCCGCCACGCGCCGTACGCGATCGAAGGGGCGCGCCTGGGCGAGTAATCCACCTGCGCCGCAGCGGGCGGCGCACGGTGGAAAGAAAACATGCTCCCGGCCCGGCTCGAACGGGCAACCTTCGCCTTCGGAGGGCGACGCGCTATCCAATTGCGCCACGGGAGCTGGGTTCGGCTCGCTTCGCTCGCCGAACCCGTCGGCATGACCCGCTTGCGCGGGTCAGCCTTCGAGGGCGGCAGGCAATGGCGAGAACCGTTCTTTAGCGGCCGCCTTCGGTCGCGGTCGGGGGGGTCGGGCCAGGGCCCGGTCCGGGGCCAGGGCCGGGACCGGCGGTGGGGATGTGCTTGAAGAGGTCCAGTTTGTGTTCGACGAGCCCGCGATAGAACTTCCGGACGCAATCCGGGTGCCCGAAGAAATAGGTCCGGGCGTAGGCGAGATCGTCCCCCGAGCTGTCCGGAACGTAGTGGCTGATTTCGATCTCTTCCATTTGCGCCCGGTCGACCGGGTGCGGACAGAAATCGCAGGGGATCGTCGACATCATAGTACCTCGAGAAAAACCTGACTCGGGTAGGATTTGAACCTACGACCTAGGGCTTATGAGTCCCCCGCTCTACCGCTGAGCTACCGAGCCGCGTGCCATTTCGAAACCGATCGAAGGGCAGAACGCACGTCGATTATCCAGAACCCACCCAACCCCTGCGAGGGTGCAGTGGTCCCGCCGGGCCTTCGTATGGCAGGTTTCCGGCGTTCGGGGGCCCCAAGAAAGACCTCATGACCAACCGGGTGCTTAGTGCCGCGGCACTTGCTGCGTTTGCCCTTCCTCTTCTCGCGGCGTCCGTCGCCCCCGCGCCCGTCGCCCCGGCCGACCCAGCGGCCGTCGCGCTGATCGCGAAGCATCAGGCCTACGTCGGCTGGCACGCCGGCGACGGGGTCGTGAAGACGTTGCGCGAGAGCGGCGCCGTCACCCGGGACGGTAAGATGCGAGCCAAGCTGGACTACCTCCGATACGGCCTCGCGCACCGCTCGTCGTCCACCGACGCGAACGGGATCGCGTACGATGAAGGGTTCACCGGATCGGTCTATTGGACGTCCAACATGAACGGTTTCACCGTGCGGCCGGTCGGTGAAATCGCACGCCGCCTCTTCGACGACGACGTGCTGGATGGGGAACTGAGCGCGACCCTGACGCCGGCGATCGTCAAGCACGCCATGGTCGACGGGGCCGATACGACGGTCGTGCGGCTGACCTCCGATGTCGGCTTTCCGATGGAACTCTACGTCGACGCCGCGACGGGCGCGTACAAACGCGTCGTGATCGATCCCGACGGCAAATACGAAGACGTCATCAACGGCATCGGATACACCGAGGTCGCCGGGAAACGGTTCGTGTCGACCTGGCACTACTACGACTCGAAGAACATCCGCACGTACAGCAAGATCGAACCGAACGCGAACCTCGCTCCCGACGAGCTCCGTCCGCCGAAGCAGACCGCGACGTGGACGTTCGGTGAGGGTACCGCGCGAGTCGAACTGACTCAGGACACCTTCCCCCGCATCCTGATCGACGCGACAATGAACGGCCAAAAGGCGCGGTTCATCCTCGACACGGGCGCCGCAAACACCATCGTCACCGACACGTTCGCGCGGAAGATCGGCGCCAAGCGGTTCGGCGAGTCGAGGATCGGCGGAATCGGCGGCAGCGTCGCGGCGAACCTCTTCCGCATCGACTCCATCGGCGTCGGCGGTTCGACGCTGCACAACGTCGTCGCGACGAGCGGCATCGACGAAGAGTGGATGCAGCGCGAAGGCGTCGCGGGCCTCATCGGCTTCGATCTGCTCGGCGGCGCCATCGTGGACCTGGATCTCGATGCCAAGACGCTCGCCGTTCTCGATCCTTCGAAGGTCGAGCCCGACCAGACCAGGGGCGTCGTCCTGCGTGCCGATCTCTCGACCCAACATATCCGGGTTCCGATGAAGCTCAACGGCAAGTACGACGTCATCGCGACGCTCGACTCCGGCAACCCGCTCAACGTACTGTTCTCACGCGACCTGATCACCCGCGACCACCTGGTGTTCATGGTCGATCCGATGCAGCTGGGTTCGACACGTTACGGCGGCGGCGTCGGAGGTTATGAAATCGAGCACTGCGGCCGGCTCAGCTCGCTGGATCTGGGGCCGATCGCCTACCGCCCCGTCCCCGCCTGCGATTCCGCATACGAATCCCACAACGAGATCCTGGTCGGCCTGGACTTCATGAAGAACTTCAACTACGTGTTCAGCTATCCCGACGGGATCGTCGTGATGATCCAGCGCAAGAACCCGTAGCCGGGTTCCTCGCACACGACGGGCAGTGCGCGGAAAGTCGAAGGAGGCGTCGTTTCGGCAGCAAGCTCGCGCTGATCGCGTTCACCTTCGTAATCGCAGAGCGGATGCGTGCCGACGGCATCGCGAACGTCACGGTCAACGCGCTTCACCCGGCGTCGCTGATGCCGACCACGATGGTCATGCAAGGGGGCTACAGCATCAGCACGCTCGAGGAGGGCGTGGAGGCAACGCTGCGTCTCATCGACGCGCCCGACGTCGAAGGCACGAGCGGCCGATACTATGACGGCCTGCGCGAAGCGCGCGCAAAGCCGCAGGCGGACGACGCAGCGGCGCGTCGCAAACTCTGGAAACTCAGCGAATCACTGGTGCGCGACCGCGTATGATGCAATGAAAAAGACCCGCGCAGTGATACTGCGGGGTCTTCTTCGTCATACGTGCGGTCGGAGGGACTCGAACCCCCAACCTACAAATTGGGGGCGCTTACCTCGTCGTGCTCAGGAACCCCGTCTCAGAGCCGTGAGATACGCGAGATACGGGATATGCGTTGCCAAGATAGGGTGTCATTGACACCTTACGGGGCCGTCTCGGCTGGCGACACTCCCCGCCCCGTCGAGCCGTTCCGGCGGGCCTTCACCCCTTCGTAACGCCGCGACAACCGCGGTGCGCGGGGCGATCGGTTCGCCGCATGACCGTTCGCACTCGCGGAGGGCGCCCCGTTCGCCGCCGCCCTGCTGCCGAGAAGGTCCGACAACTTGCCCAGCGCGTCACGTTGCAGCGCGGGGATCTCGTCTTGGTAGACGCTGGCCGTCGTCTCGATGCTCGCGTGCCGAAGAATCTCGCGCGCTACCTCGACGGGCACGCCGAGCACCTTGAGCAACGTGGCGGTCGTGTGGCGGAACTGATGCGGGACCATGTACGGGAGTTTGTGCGTCTTGCAGAACGGGTGCCATACCTTGCGGAGAAACACAGACCGCCGCAGAGCGCGCCCCTTCTCCGACGTGAACAAATACGGGACGGCTGGCTTCTTCTTCTTCGCCCGCTCCTCGAGCAGCACGCGCAGCGGTTCGTGAAGGATCGGCGCCAACGGAATCGTCGCGATCTTGCCGCCCTTCGGCAGCGTCTCAAAGAGCCCGCCCTTTCGCTCTTGCAACTGCCGCGCGATCCGCACCGTACCCGCGTCCAAGTCCACGTCACCGGGTTTCAGCCCGAAGGCTTCCCCCTCGCGCAGCCCGTTCGCCATCAGCGCGAGGTACAGCCCTTCGTTGCGGTCGCCCCGCGCTGCCGCGAGAAAGTCGAGCGCGATCTCCAAGCCGACGCCGTGCCGGCGCCCGGTGCGAACCTTCGGTGCGCGCACGCGATCGGTTACGTTCTCGCTGACCAGCTCTCGTCGGTACGCTTCTAGCAGTCCTTGCCGCAGAATCGTGTGCACGCGCTTGCGGACGCCCGCGCTCACCTTCGCGGCGTCGAGGTCGCCCATGAGGTCGCGGACGCTTTCCGCCGACACGGTAACGAGTCGGCTGGAACCCATCGCGGGCGAGATATGCTTGCTCACCGTCCCTCGGTAGAGCCCAGCCGTTCCGCCCGAATACTGCCCATCGCGCTCGGCTTCGTCGAGCCATTGTTCTAGCCAGGTGTCGATGGTCAGGAAGTTTCGCGGGATCTTCGTTGCGCGAACGCGCGCGACGCGCAGTTTGTCGGCTGCGGCCTTTGCATCGGCGGCGTAGACCGTGACCGTTTTCCCGTTGACCTTCACGCGGCCGACCCAACGCCCATCGCTGGCCCGCTGGTAGATCGTACCGTCGCCACGGGGGCGCCGTTCGCGGCGACGCTTTGCCGGTTTGCCTGCCCGCTCGCCGACCTTCGTGTTCACTCGGCGTCGCCGGGGCGAGTGCTGGAATCATCGCCCTTCACCCGTCGTCGCTGCATTGGGGCGGGGTTTCGAGGTGCCCGGCCCCCGCCCTTGGTTCGTGTCGCCCAATGCTGGACTTTTCGAGGTATTGACGGATTACGTTCCGGCGTCGTATACGAGTGGCGACTCCTGAAGGCATGACGCTTCCCTGACCGCCCGAGGCCACCCCGCACACGCGGCCGTCTCATCCCGGCGAGCGGAACGAAGCCGACTAAACCAGCGGAGCCCACCTCCTCGCCACAAACCGATTCCGTGGACGTCGGCGCTCAGCGGCACCCGTTATGCGGCCCGCAACGAACGAGCAGCGGCAACTCCCAGGCCGGTGACATTCGGGGACACCACCTGCGTCTTGGACCCCTGGGGTCCTGGAGTGTAGTTTGCCAATGCCCAAACCGCAGCCCGAGCCGCAGGAAGCGGCTTCCGACTCGACACTGTTGACGCTCACCGCGGTAGCCCGCAAGTTTGGACTGCACCGCGAAACCATCCAGCAGATGGTCGATTCCGGCGGCTTGCGCTTCGTTCGCTTACCGGGCGGCGCGCGTAGGGTGCCGGCGCGCGAGGTCGACGAATGGATCGAGCGGCGACTCGTCCGGGAGCAAAGCTCCTAACATGACGACGCCGACGTATGTGACGTCGGCGGCGCGGGTTCAGAACGGGAACGACCTGGCAGGGTGGTTCTTGATTCGCGATACCCGCCCGCCCGTCCTCGCTCCGAAGCCGACCCACCCGATGACCGCGCGCGAGGTGCGAGCATGAACGCGCGCCAGATCGCGGAAGCGCCTTATGATCGAGTCGTCGCGCTTCTTCCCGACGCCAAGGCAAAGCCAGCGCGTGGCGGATGCTTGCGCGCCGCGCTTGCGAGGTGCCCGGGTCATACCGACCGCGCGCCGAGCCTATCCATCGCCGAGAGCGCAACGGACCAGCGAGTGCTGCTGCGTTGCTTTGCCGGGTGCGCGCCCGAAACTATCGTCAACGCGCTCGGGCTCGAAGTGCGCGACCTGTTCATTCCTACAGACCCGGCGGAACTACGACGGCGCGATGATGAGCGCAACGCAACGCGCCGTCGCTACGCCCGTGATCCGAAAGGCACGCGGGACGCGCTCCTTCTCAGCGCGCTTGACCGGCGCCGCGCCGAACTGGAACAGCAACACGGATACGCGGGGGTCCCGCTCCTTGCGGGCGACCTGGACGCCGCAGCGCGCCACGTTGCACGAATCGTCGACGAACCGGAGCCGAAGCCGATCGCGCTCGAACCGTGGGAAACAGGGCTCCCGCATGTCGCGGAACCGCTGTGGCCGCTGCTCTTTTCTCGAGCCGTAGAGATCGCTGCGCGCGAGCGCTGGCATCGGGCCAAAGCAGAGGCGGCTAAACGCTGGCCCGACGCGGCCGGCGTGTGGGCGCACCTCGACGCCGACCCACACGGCGCGCAGCGCGACGACTACGATCGCGCTGAGACGATCGCGGCAGAGATGCTTCACCCGAACCGCATCAAGCGCGGCTTTGTCGCGCGGTCGCACTGTGCGGCCTGCGGTCTATTCCATACCCCCGGCACGGCGCACCCGTTCGCTGCAGAACAAGCCGCGAACCGCGCCGCCCTGTCTCGCCTTCGCCTCGGTCTGGACGGCACCCGATGAATCCGCAACGAGATCCCGACTTGGAGCGCGCCGCGTCGAGCTTCGCGCCCGAGCGTTCGCCAGGGCGTCCCGGCGTCAACTTCACGCAATGGGGTGACGTCGCGCTGTCGCGTGTCTGCTGGCTCATGCCTGACCGCCTTCCCCTGGCCGAGCTTACGATCGTCGAGGGCGACGGCGGACTCGGGAAAACCACGATGGTTCTCGACATTGCGGCGCGACTCTCCCGCGGTCTGCCGATGCCCGATGGAACACGTCCTTTCGACCGGCCGCGAAACTGCGTCATTGTCGCCGACGAGGATCGCACGTCGATTCTGAAGGCGAGGCTGATCGCCGCAGGCGCAGACACGTCCCGCATCTTCCACGTCGATTCCATCGGCGAGGACCGAGAGCGCTTTTCGCTCCCGAGCCACGGGCGGACGCTCGGCGAGGCGGTACGCGATTGCGATGCGGCGCTCGTTTTGATCGACGCGCTTTTCAGCCACTTCGACCAGGGTCTTAAAAGCGGCGTCACCGAGGACGTTCGTAAGGTCTTGACCCCCCTGGGGGAAATCGCGCACGTCACCGGGGCGGCCGTCGTGGCTATTCGGCATTGGGGCAAGGCGGCGCGCTCGGCCGGAAGCCGGGGACTCGGCAGCATTGACATCACCAACTTCGCCCGCTCGGTGATGGCCGTTGGACGGCACCCACACGACGAGAGCGGCCCGCGCGTGGTCGCGGTCGCGAAGTCGAACCTGGGACAAGACTTCACCAAGGTCCGCTCCCTCTCGTTCGTCCTCGAGACGGCGACCGTGACCGAAGGCGACGTGGACGTGTCGGTCGGCCGCGTCGCGTGGGGCGACGAAATCGAGATCACCGCCGACGAACTCGCCAACACGGCACCGCAGACCGCGGACGAAAACTCCGAGACTGCCCAACACGCCCGCCGAATCCTGGAACTCGTCGCGGAGGCGGGAGACGACGGGGCGCCGGCCGACGCCATTCGCAAAACGCTTGAGAGTGAAGGGTGCCCCAAAGCGTCCTTCTTCCGGGCCGTAAAGCGCGCGAGAGTCGAACGCGACTACAGCGGATACCCCAGGAGGGCGCTCTACCACCTACCGCAAGGCAAGCAAAACCAAGCGAGCAATGCCAGTAGTCCCGCGCGCGCGCGGGATAGCGCGATTACTGATACTACTGAGACTACTGAGACTGCTGGTAGGGGTCCACAGTTGTCTCAGTTGTCTCAGTTGTCTCAGTCGTTTCATGTAAGAAAAGTTGAGACTACTGGCGATTCGGACGGGTGGATGATGGCCGGGGACGGCTTGACGCTCGGTTCGCGCATGTGTTCGGGGTGCAAGACCCTCGGCCGCGTGCGAAAGCCGGATGGCCTCTGCGTCGCCTGTGTCGCCGCCGCAGCCGAGCGGATCCAACCCAGCAAGGAGCCCCACAACGGCGCGGGGGTGACGCAGGCTGATCACACCAACCCGGATAGCCCGGTTCGCCGGGTGGCTCCGTTCGCGACGCTCTCGACCTCGGAGCCGAGGGCGCGGGACGGACTCACGCTCTCGAACCTGACGTGCCGGGCGGGCGGGCACATCGGCCGCCTCGACGCGGACGGCTGGTGTAAGGACTGCGCCGCCGCCGGGGTTCAAGCGCCCGCCGCCGGGTCGTCAACGTGAGGACGCGCACCGAACCGGCGAGCGAAGCGCGCCAACCCTGCGGGGCGATTGGGCAGCTCGACCTATTCGCGGCGGCGTCTGTGACGCGCGCCCGCCAAGGTCGCGAGCGAGCGCTGGACGCCGTAGAAGCGGCGAACGCTGCATACCTCGACACGTTGCGCGGCCTCGCCACCGAGATTGCTCGGCGCGAGGGGACGGTCAGCATCGACGACCTGCGCGACGAGATGCCGGTGCGGAACGTCCCCCTCCCGAGCGAGGTCGGAATCGACAACCGTGTACTGGGCGCCGTGTTCCGATCCGCCGCGTTCGTAGCGATCGGGCAGCAGCCGACGCGCCGAGCGGAACGACTCGCGCGTTCGGGAGCCGGCGCCTCGCACGTTACGACCTACCGACTGCGCGGTGTCGCATGAAAGGCGCGCCGTTCCCCAAGGTGCGCGGCGTGACCGCGTGCGCCAAGGATGCTCGGTGCCAGTGCTGCGCTCGCGCCACCGTGACGGTTCGCGGGTATGGCCGGGCGACCGTCGCGTTCTACCGCGATCGACAGAGCGAACGGGTCACGGGCGGCTACACCAGCGGCGGCCCGAAGGGGCGACTGACGCCCGACGACTTCGCGACCGAAGCGATGCAAGCCGTTCTCGTCCCGGCGTTCGCGTCGGCGGTAGACGTCGAGGTCCCGTCGTGAGCGAGTGGTGGGAGCGCGACGAGTCTCGAGACGCAGCGTATACGGCCGGGGAAATGCTGCGCGAGCTGCACGCCTGGCTCGTCGAGAACTCGCCGAAGGTCGAACTCGACGGCCAATTCTGCAGGCCGTGTAATGAGGTGGCGTTTCGCGAGCAGAGGATGCTCGTAGAGCGCGAGGGCGTTCTTTTCTTTTTGCGGTGCCCGGCCGACCCGAGCCACCCGACCCGTCCGCTAGATCGGTCGCGATTCGCGCGCTTCATCGCAGATCGTCTCGGCATAGCCGCGCCGACCGCCGCGGAGTCGAGACGATGACGCGCGGGCGCCGCGGGCCCGATCGCGACCGGCCCATTTCTGCGCGTGGCCGGGTCGCGTTGTTCGAGGAATCCCGAGCCCGAGCAGATGCGAACGCTGCCGAGGAACTTCGCCGGCAGGCCGAACTCGACGAGAAGATCATGGCCGAGGTCGCGGAGATCCGTCGCCTGCACCACTGGCTGCTCGAACACTGGCCGATCGAACTCGGCGAAGCACAGCGCGCGGTTTGCCCGGCGTGTGAGCGTCGCATGGTCGTCGACCGCGTTTCGATATGCTGGCTTTTCCGGTGCCATGTGCCAGGCCACCCGACGAAGCCGATCAACGCGAAACGCTTCGCGCGGTTCATCGCCTCGCAACTCGGCGTCGAGGACCCAACCGCGTGAGCCGGTTCGTGAGCTTCAACGGACGCACCGCATCGGTCGTCCTCCGCAACGTGATCGACCTCCGCTTCGACCCGGGGAGTGACGCGCTCGACCTGCTCGCGACGGGCGAAGGCGGACTCGTTCACTTCGGGACCGCCGCGCTGGCGTTGTACCGACACGACAGCAGCGGCGTGATGGTGTTCGCGTACACGGCAAGCACGGGCGGGTATCTCGGCCGTCTCGAGGAGCACGACTTCTGCAGGCCCGATGTGCAGCGCCAACTTGTCGCCCTCTTTTCCGTCGCGCTCCGCGAACGCTTCGAGCCCGCCCACGACGATGCGTACACCGCCGCGATGGGGCTCCTCGCAGAAGCCGAGCGCGACGCCACCCGAGAGGCGAGTACCGGGTAACTCCGCAGACCTCGCCGTTCCCACCACCACCACACAACACCACGACCAACAGGAAGGCTCGACCAATGACCAGCGACAGCCCAGCGCAGACCACGAAGCGCGCACCCCTCGCAATCAGACCCGAGCGCGTGACGGAAGTCCTCGCCGGCATTCAGGTGATACTGCCGCCGGAGACTCCGACCGGCGTATGGTTCGTCCGCGACGATGAGGACGGCCGGTATTATGGACCGATCACCGCAGGCGTCGCGCGCTGGGTGTGGAGTGTCGTTGATCCCAGCCCCGCGCTCAGTCGCCGAATCCATCGCCTCACCGTCGCCGAGGTGCAAGCAATCAGCGAGAGAGCGGGAGCAGTCCGCAGCACCCGTGCACGGCGCACGCGCACCGAACGCAAACTTGCCTCCGACGTGACCCGGCTTCTTCTCGCCCTCGGCGAAGCACGCGCTGAAGTCGCCCGCCTGCGTGGCAAGATCAAGCCGACCACAGCCGCCGCAAAACCCGACACCAACGGCAGCGCTTTCGTCGACCGCCGCGCGAACACCGGAGGAGCCGCACCGACGATCGTCAACGCACGGGTGAGCGGGTGAGCGCACAGCCAACGCAGCGCAAGCGCACACCGACGAAGCCGAACGTCCGAGCCGTCAAAGTCCTGAACCGCATTGTCGCCCACGTCAGCGCAAAAGGATACTGGCCGAGCGCGCCCGAGATCCAAGCAGACCTCGGCGTTCGGGCCGGTTCCCGAGCCACGGTTTGGAGAAGCCTGAAGGCACTCGACAACGCCGGCCTCGTCACGATGCAGCGCAGCCGTGCCTGGTCGATCACGGGAGACGGATGGGGCCACCTCGGTATGCCCCCGATCGCACCGCGGCACGACGGAAAACCACGCAAGAAAACCCACAAGCAAAAACTCGCAAGCACCCGTGAGCAGCGCACGCTCCGCCGACTCGACGCGTTCAAAGTCTACGACCAGGCAAAGACAACCGCGGCGCCGTGGGTGACGCACGCCGAGCCGCCACCGGCCGATGAAACGCTCGAGATCATCGAATAACGCACTCGTAGCGCAACCAACAGAACGAGAAAACCCTACAAACAGGGACCACATGCTTTCGGACCTGTCACTCGTCGCAAGGTCAAATAGCGAGTGGGCGGCTCAACACTACCGGAAGGCGCGCACCGAGCCTGCTGGGGTGCGGGCGGTTTCGTGCGGGAATTGCAACGAGCGGGAACGCCGTGGCCGGGGCTCGGCTTTGAAACGGCTTCTCAGGTCGGTGGAGCGCAGGGACCGGAGGCGCACACTCTGGCTTCGTGGACGATCTGCTGCGATACGTTGAGCCCGATCCAGTACGCGCCGACCGCCATAAGAGCGAGCAGCGCGACGGTCGTCAAGAACGAGTACGGGTCCTTCACCAGCCGGTGCCAGCGCGCGTAGGACGTGGCCGCTAGGTGCGTCTTGAACGCGCCATCCGCTACCGCCAGCGTGGGGACGAGTAGGACGATTGCGGTGACGAAACAGGCGAGGCTTGTGGTGATGAAAGTCGGCATGACGTAACCCCTTGCGGTATGGTTGCCTTGCTGTGTCCGAGGCTCCTTTGCCTGCTCTTTTTTCTTGTGATATTTTTGCGCGCTACGCAGCTCAAAGTACGGTCGGGTCGGCGGCGTCGGGCGCGCTAGGGGCTTGGGGGGTTGCCACCCCTGGCGCGTGCGCGTGCGTGCGGCGCGATGCGTGAGCGCGTAGACACAGAGTACCGGGCCCGCGCGCGGGTCGTGCTGCGCGAGGGTGTGCGCGTGCGTGCGTTGAGCGCGGACCGATCGGTCACAGAGTACCGCAACGGTGCGGTCGTGCGGATCGCGGTCGCGCGCGTCGGTGCCGGATCGGATCGCAGGGGGCGCGCTCGCGAAGGGTGCCGGGTACTCTGTGCCGGTTGCGGTCGATGCGCGCGGTCGATGCGTGGCGGTTCGCGCTCGGTACTCTGTGGCCCGGTTGCGGGGAGCGCGTGCGCGTTCCGGCGCGGTCGTGGTCCGGTACTCTGTGCGTCGTGCGACCGAGCGGAAAGAATCGGTACTCTGTGCATTGACAAGCCAAGGCAATTCCCTTAAGGTATTTGCAGGACCTTAGTTACTCCCTCGCCACCGATGCGGAAACATCGACGGCCGAGGGTTCCGAGGAGTATCTCAAATGCAGAACCCCACCCAGCAGAACCGCAACCGTCGCGCCTTGGAGGTTGCTCGGCTGAAGGCGGCGGCGGCCGTCTATCGCGCGATTGGCGCGAACATCGCGCATCTCGCCGACCCGTCACTCGCTCCTGTGCCGAACGCAGAACAAGCCGTCAAGGACGCGATGCGCGCGCACGACGAAGCCTGCGCCGCGCTTCTGACCGGGCGCCCCGGGCCGTTCGTTTGCCCTGACAGCATCGACGGGTTGCTCGCGCTCGTCACCCCGGACGACGACGAGCAAGGCGACGACGAGGACGAGGAGGACGACGAGGACGAGGGCGACGAGTATGCGTGAGCGTACTGCGGCGGCCGTTGTCGGGGATGCCCCGGCTTCGGCCGCGCTCGCGGTCCTCGACGCCGAAGGCTTCATCACGTTACCGACGCGCGTTCACTCGCTTGTGTGCGCGATCGTGGAAGGGCGACGCGAAGCCGGGTCCGGTTATGCTGATCGGTCCTTCTTCCTCGACGACGAGGACGCACCGGGCGCGCGTCGCCTTGCCACGCGCGGCGGATTCTGGAACGCGACCGACGCGGGTCGCGCGGCCGAAGGGCTCACCCTCTCGGATGCGACCGCGCTTCGCCGCGCGCTCCTGGCGATTGGCGTGCGCGTTGACCACGACGACGCCGACGCGCTCCTGTGCGCTGGCGAGCGCGGCGTGCTCCGTACTCTGTGGGAAGCACAAGGACGCACCGGGCGCGACCCTGACCAACCGGAAACGCGCGAGGCAATCCTTGAACGCAAGCGCGAGGCCATAGCCGCACGACGTGAACGCGCTCGCGCGCTCGGGCTCTGCATCGTGTGTTGCAAGGTCGCCACGAACCCGGGGAACACGACCTGCGCCGGTTGCCAAGCATCGGCCAACGTGCGGATGGTCGCGCGTCGGACGAAGGCGCGCAAGCAGAAAGCGGACGCGCACATGCGCGCAGCACGCAAAGCCGCGAAAGCATTGGAGAACGCATGACGGACCCCTTCGGACCAGACCTTTTCGGGAACGTGACGAGGGCGCCGGCAAGCGCGCTGCGCCCGGTCCCTGCGCCCGTGGCCCTCGATCTGCTCGACTATGCGGCGCACCTCGCGGCGCTCGCGAGCGGCCGACCGTTGTCGCAAGAGCGCGCGCATCTCGCAGGCTTCGTTGACGGCGGGCCGGATGAAGCGTCCCTGTTCGCCCACGCCGAGAACGAGGCGACATAAACGGCGCTCCCTTCTGCGTTGCGCGCGAGGGTGCCGCACGACGCAGGGGGGAGCGATTCGCTTTTCGCTTCAGCGAACCGGCGCCGAAAGGCTTGACGGCGGGCTTTTTCGCAATTACCTTAAGGGTAGCGACCACAACACAAGAGCGCACCGGGCTCCTGGCGGAAACCGGGACCGGGGCGCGCACCAAGAGAGAGTATTCTCGACGATGCAGAACAACGGAAACGCGGCGAAGCGGCTTACGCTCGCCGAGCGCGACGAAGCCGCGCAAGAGAACTTGATCCGGTACGCCCGCCTGTACGCCCGGGGCGGCGGTCAGGAGAACTGGATCGAACTGTGCCGCGCGAAGGCGACGCTCGACGCGCTGCGGCGCCTGCTCCCGTTCCGCGAGGATGCGCGCCGATGAGCGGCTTCGCTTGCCTCGGACGGTCGTGCCCGGGATGCTCGACCTGCGACCCGTTGCGGCCGACGCCGATCGCGCCGCACGCCTTCACGGGTGACGACCGTCGCGCACCGTGCACGACGTGTCGCGACCCGTTCGAGACGCACGACGAGGCCACGCTTGTCGAGTGCGCTGAGTGTAACGGCACGGGCGCCGATGATGCTCGCGCATGGGACGACCAGCCGTGCCGCGCATGCAAGGGCGCGCGAATGGTGCCCGCGTGAAGGTCGGGGACGTGGTATGCGCCGAGGGCGCGAGCGCGATCTTGGGCGACGTGATCGGCGTCGATGATGACGGGGGCGTAACAAGTCACTTGGCGCGCAACGACGACCGTCGAGGAACCCGGCGACCTCGAGATCGTCAACGACCCCCGTGTCTTTGGGGGCGGCCCGGAGCGGAAGCCTTGTGGCGTCCACGCCTGGCCCTCACCCGGAGCGCTCGCGGGGTTCGTGATATGACAGCGCACCAACTGCGGCGCGTCGAGCGCGCTGAGAACCGCGCCGACCGTCGCTATCAACAGGGCGCCGCGCTCGTCGAGAGCGCACGCAGGGCCGCGCAACAGATCCCGTTCGGCCAGCCGATCCTCGTCGGACACCACAGCGAACGACGGGACCGCAACTATCGCAGCCGCTACATCGCCCGGTGGGACAAGGGCTCGCGGCTTCTCGCCGAGGCGCGCGACCTGGACTCCGCGGCGCGCGGTGCGGGTCGCGCGATCATGTCCGACGACCCCGAAGCCATCGACGCGCTGACCGCCAAACTCGCGAAACTCAAAGACCTCCAAGACAAGATGAAGTCGACGAACAGGGCGGTTCGGCTGAAGGACCGCGCCAAGGGTCGGGCCGCCTTGTCGGCGCTCGGCTATCCCGACGCCGCGATTGTGAACCTGTACGAGCCGGTTTACGGACGCATCGGCGTGCCGAGCTACGCGCTCACGAACAACGGCGCGAACATTCGCCGCATTGAGGAGCGCATCGCGGCGCTCAAGCGCGCGGCCGTCACCCCCGCGATGGAGCCCGTGGCGGGCGACGGGTGGACAATCACCGAGGACGTTGACGACTGCCGAATCGCGATTCGCTTCGACGCGAAACCCGACCGGCCGACGCTGAAGGCGCTCGCGAGCGCTGGGTTCCGTTGGAGCCCTACGCGCGGCGCGCACGTCCGCCAACGGTCGAACGGCGCGATCTACGCCGCGAAGCGCGTCCTTGGGGTGTCGCAATAATGCCGCGCGCGGAACGTGACGAGTACGCCGCGCGCCGGGTAGGCGTTGCGGCATCGTATGAAGCGCCGCGCGTCGGCGAGCGCAGCCAGTGCGTGCAGCTCGTCCTCGATGAACCGGAGACAGCGAAGGACGTTGAGGGCGTGCGCGTGGCGCTCGATGCGCTGCAAGGGGGCGCCTCTTGAGCGTTCACGCAGCCGAGAAGGTGCCGGCGACCCTGTTCGATGCCGCGCCTCGCTCCCGGCGGGCGAAACCGCAGGAGCGCACCCTCACCGCAGGCGCGGGATACCGTTGCCTGCACGACCACGCGATGCGGACAGATCGACGCCGGGGGCTGTATTGTCCCGAGTGCGATCGGCCCGGGGGGACAGCATGACGACGCCAGCCAGCCGACGCCTCGCGCGCGAAGTCGGACCTGTGCCGGCCGAAAAGCCGCCGATCGTGTTCCTGCCGACCACCGCGACAACCGACACCTGCGCGACCTGCGGGAAGGAGCGCTCGACGATGGGCCTTCGCCTCGTCCGCTCGTCCACAACCGGCGAGCGCGTCCGCGTCTGTCGCGGGTGCCCACCATGATGACGCTGTACCTCGGACAACCCGAACGCGACGACGCGCACGAAAGAGAGCAAACGCGAGTGCCCAAACCCAACCTCTGCACGATCTGCCACATGAACCCCGCGCTCCCGCCGCGCGTCACCTGCACAAAGTGCAGACCGGGACGCCCGCCTCGTCGCGAATCGACCGGCGGCGTTCTCGGTGCTTATGTCTCGGCCGCTACGCTGAAATGGGTCACCGCACGGGCACGCGCGCTGCGCTGCACGCCGGGCGCAGTCCTCGACGACCTCGTAGCCGCGGAGCAAACTCGCGAACGGCGCCGCAAGACGGGCGCCTAGCCCCGCTTTTCAAAGCGGAAGCCGGTGGCGCGGAAACACCACCGACCCCCTAATCCCCGCAACCGCCACAGACAGGAGTATCTGCCGTGGAAATCGTGGAGACTGCCCCGACGTTTCGCCGCATGACGCGCGCGAATCCCTCCGGTGCGACACAGAACGAGCGCGCACCGCGCCCGCCATTCTACCGACCCCGACCTCGCCTCGTCCCGGAACCGAACCGGACCCGCCGCAATGCCCAACCCGCGCGCCTGCGTGACCTGTGGCGCGTCCGACGCGCAGCGGCCGACCTGAGAGCCACGGAAGCGCACCGCGCGCCCTGCGGCGCAATTCGCTTCGCACTGTGCAAGGGGACACCATGAGCATCGCACCCGCGCTTGCCGATCACCGCGTTCGCGCGTCCCGAAACCGAACGCTTGCGGGAAACGAGACACCCCTTGTCGTGCCGGTGTTCCGTGAGTCCCGAAACGTCGTCCCGAATCGCACCATCGGGTACGTTCGTGTATCCAAGACCGCGCAGACCGTCGAGCAGCAAGTCGATGCGCTGCGTGCGATCGGGTGCGCCGCAGTCTATGCCGACGAGGGCGTGAGCGGCGCACAGCGCGACCGTATCGGACTCGCCGCCGCGCTCGACGAGCTGCAACCCGGAGACGCGCTCGCCGTGGTCGCGCTCGATCGGCTCGGACGCGACCTCTCGGACCTCGTTCGGATCGTGGAGACGCTACGCGAGCGCGGCGCGCACCTGCGGTCGATGCGCGAGAGCATCGACACGACGACCGCCGCAGGGCGACTCATGTTCGGAATCTTCGGCGCCTTGGCCGAGTACGAGCGCGCCATGATCCAAGAGCGCACGACCGAACGCCTTGGCGCAAAGAAGCGTCGGGGCGAGCGGGTCGGACGCAAGCCGAAACTCACGCCGTCACAGATCGCGCTTGCAATGCGCGAACTTGCGACGGGCGACGTGTCAGCCGGGACCGTGGCGCGGAACCTCCACGTCGGCCGCTCGACCCTGTACCGCGCCCTTGCCGCGCAGACCGAGGGGACCGCGTGAAGGTCGAAGCCAGGGGATTGTTCGAGGTCGACGCGCCCACACTGTTCGACTTCGCGGGCGATAGGGTGCCGCCGACGCCCGAGGAACCGCCGTGCGCCCGATCCGACGCGAACCTCGATCCGCCGGCACAAACGGCAGCACCGGAACCGGAGGACGCTTTCGACGACGACGACCGCGACTTCATCGACGTGGGGGCGGACCCCGACGCGGCGTGGGACCCCGATCCGCTGCCGGATGACGCAGCCGACGAAGATCCCGACAAGCCGCGCGAGCCCGCGCCAATCTGCGACGAGTGCAAGATCGCAGCAACAATCCACGGATGGGCGAGCCCGCACGGACGCGAAGGCTTCCCGTGCCCACCCGGTTCGTTCGAGCGCGACCGCGCCGCATACGAAGCCAGCATCCACGTCGGCCAGCGCACCGAGCGCCACGGCACGACCTGGGAAGTGACACAGTACGCTTACACGATCAAGACCGAAGACCGACCGGCGTGGTACACGCGCGACGTTCTCGGCGCCAACCTTGAACGCTTTCGCTCCGCGAACTGTTACGGAGCGCATTGGGTCGAGCGCCGCGTGGTGCGCGCCGACCTGTTCACCCGATCGACGGAGGCCCGCCCATGATTTACTCCCTCGCGTGTCCGAACGACCCCGCGCATGTGACGTTCCAATGTTCGTGGGTCCTCAAGACCGAGGAAAGCGGCATCTTCGACAACTTCGGCCAGCCGCTCGAGATTCAGAAGGGCGACATTCGCGAGGTCGTGACGCCGGTCTGGGATGGACGCCCTCCGCGCTGCGCGACCTGTGACGCGATGGCGACGATTTCCGAAGCACGAACCGACGCGGACGCCGACGCGCTTGCGCTCGCGACGACGAGGGGGAGCCGCGCGCACCAGGTAACGCCGCCGCCGAGCTTCGATGAAGCGCCGACCGTGACGGACCCGGGGATTGCGCTCGTTGAGGTGATCTTCGACGACCCCGACGACGCGCCCGTGTTCGCGCGGGTGCTCGGACGAGCCGAGGATGCCGGCGCACACTTCTTCGGCGAGGCGCGCGTTCTCCCGGAGGGCAACCTTTGGCTGAAGGTCGTCGCTCGCGTCAACGTCGCCGCGCTCGGGGTGCGGTTCGGGTACGTCAACGAAGTCCTAAACGAACACGTCGCCGAGGTTGTCTGGAACGCGCTGCGCCAAGTCGATCTGCGCGGGGAATTGAACGAGGCTTCAATCACCTACACGTCCCCGGGCGACGCGATAGGTATAGAGCGCTTTGACCTGGTGGACCCCGCGACCCCGCGGATGCCCCTCGAGTTTTGTCCGGCCTGCCACCGCCCGGACTAGCGGCCCACACGGACGCGCGCGAGGCTCCGCGAAGGTACCAAGTATCAGCCCACCGACCGAGAGGGGCCTTGTAGGTCACGCAATCGACGCCGCCACGGGCTCCGACAAGAGAAAGCGCTCATTCCGGGCGATTCTCTTGGCTGTGACGGTCGCGCCGATCACGCGCCGACCATCCGGCCATCGATGCGCGCAATGCGTCCTAGAGCCGCGAATCACTCCGTAACGATGCGCCGTCTTGACGACACGCGCGACCGTTCTCGGTTACCAGCGAATCCCAACCCCGAGCGCCTGTTGCGCCGCCGCTGACACTCCTCGTTGCGCTGCGTTTCCCTGTCGCGGCTTGAATTGGCCGTACCCCATTTCGGTGAGCGCATCGCGCGCTTCCAAGACGCCCGACGCAGCCGCAGAGAGCAACCACTTCAGGTCGATCGGGTTGCCGTAATTCAGGTATCGCGCCGTTCGTAGTTTCACGGCGTCAGCGTACTTCGACGCCTTCCGTGGCCCCGGGAGTTGACCGTGTGCGAGCGCTTGCGGAGCATCCTGGATCTCTTGCCCGATCGTCTCGAGCGATGCGCCGGGTTTCCCCGCCGTCACCGCCTCCAACCCCAGCGTAGCCGCTCCCTGCGCCGGGGCGCCGAGCGTTCCGCGTAGGTATTCCTGCGGCGAGCCCAGCGCGCGTCCGATGTCCGCCGTGGGGTTGTAGAGCGTGATCCCCGGCGAGCCCGGTTCCGGCTTGTCGCCGTACATCGTGCCGCCCGTGGCGCGGTTCAGGAACGCAGCTCGCGCGGGATTGCGCGCAACGCCACCGATCACAGCACCGGGGATGCTCCCACGGAACGTCCCGAACGGGGCGACGCCGCGGAGCGCTTTGACGAGCGGAGAATGGTGCGCGTAGTCTACGAGTCGCGAAGAAGCGAGCCCGCCGGCCTGTAGCCCTTCCGCCTCACCGCGCTCGACAATGAGCTTCGCGTACGTCTGCTTCGCGGCTTCGTCCACGGCCCAAACGAGTTTATTGTTCCAGCGCGTCCACGGACCCAGCCCAAGGTCACGCCCGCCGATCTTTACCGAGGTCGGCTTCCCCGCGAGCGGGCCAAGAACGGACTTCCCCGCCACGGCTTTCGGCATGGGCGTATCTGTGAACGGGACCCGTTCGGGAACCTTCGCCGTCGAGAATTCTTGGAAGAACGGTTTCCGCTCCGCGTACTGCCCGGAGAGCGCGCCGAGTTGTCGTCCCTCGGCAGTGAGCGCGGCGGCTTCCTTCTCGGTTTTTGCCAGGACGAGCTTGCGCGCCAGGGCCATTGTTTCTTTGAGGACGCGCGGCGCTTCGGTTGGCCCCACGGTGTTCGCCAGCAAGTCGAGAATGTTGACGCCGTGTCGCGGGAGCATTGCCACCGTCGCCGCGCGCGGGTAGCTGACCATCGACAGCCAAGCATCCTTCGCTTTCTGTATGTCCGTGCGCTTGTTTCCCGTCGCCTTGATTACTTGGTCGAATAGTTTGTGGACCTCGGGGTCATCGACCAGCGTTCCGAGCGCTTCGTGAACGATCCCGCGCTCGACTTGGCGGCCCGTATTTTTCGCCATCGCGTTGAAGCCGCGCGAGAGCTGGCTCGGGTTCGTTACTTCAAGATTGGGCCGCTCGATCGCGCGCGGGTCCCGGCGTTCGAGCATATTGTACGGAATGGCTTCCCGGCCGCCCGCTTCTTCAGCGGCGGCTTCATGCGACCAAGGCATGTAATCTTCACGCCGTGGCATGGCTTCCTCGACGCGCCCCGCAATCGTGTGGTAGAGGTCGCGGAGTTTCGTCGCGTGCTCGATCGCAGCGGCGTTCCCGTGCGGCATCGTGTAGCCGTTCGGCCCACTCAGCAACGGCGTGTTCGCGAGTTGCGCGGAGCGTTGCTCGCGCATGGTGATTCCGGGGCCCTGGAGAGGCTGCGCTTCGTTGATCTGGCGACTGCGCTGTTGCGCTGAAGGGCCTGTGGTTGGTGTCCGCACCCGCTGCGTCGGCTGCGGAATCGCGGGCTCTTTCTTCGACGCAAACGCCCGCGTCAGCGTTGCCTTATCCTCGGCGCTCAGTTCGCGAGTGAGGTCATTAAACACCACCTTGCGCGCGGCGTCCTCGCGAAGTTTGAAGTCCAGCTCGGTCAGCGTTCGCAGTTGCCGGTAAGCGGACTGTTCCCGTGGCGTGAGCGTCCCGGGCATCTCGTGCGCGACCTCGCCGTTGAGCGCCCTCGCGACGGTCATCTTCTCCTCGTCGGAGAGCCCTGCGCCAGCGACGGGTTTTCCCGTCTTGGGATGCACGCCTTCCACGACGTGCTTGAACCGCTGCACAAGGTGCTGCTGTACTCTGTCGCCGGTCGATGAACCGAAGTTGGCCGCACCGCGAATGTGTTGCACGGTTTCCGCGCCGCGTTCCCGCGCGACGGGTCCGCCCCATTGCATGAAGTCGTGGAGAAGGCGGCCAACCGGCGTTGCGTTCAGCGCATTGAGCGCAGGCCCCGCGAGTTTGCTCGCCACCTTCGGAACGGCCGCGAGCCCGAGCGTTTCGATCGTCACGGGATCGGTGACGGTCTGCATCGCGAGTGACCCGAGCCCGCGCTCAAATCCCGATTCGGACGCACGGTGTTCGGGTGAGACGCCGATCGCTTTGAACTGCGCCTCGACTTGCTTCTCGGGATCTGATTCGCCCGTCGCGAGTTTGGCGACACCCCAGCGCTGCGCGTCGAGAACCTTGCCGAGCGCCGCGTTCACCGTGCGCCCAGCTCGCGCGAACGGGTTCGGACTTGTCTGCTCCCATTCGCCCGCCGTCATCGTGTGTGCGCCGCCGTCCGCGCCGGTTTCGTGGCGAACAACGTCGTTGATCGAACGGCCGGAAGTCGGCGCGTGTGCAGGAGCCACGTTGCCCCAGTCGATCGCGCCACCCTTCGCCGGTTTCTGCGGCGCCGGCTGTTGAGGTGCGGCGCCCCAGTTGATGCCCGCCACGTTACATTGGGACCGGGTTCGCGAGCGAGTCGTTCACCGCTGCCCCAAGCGCGTGCGTGAGCCCGGGGCCAGCAGGCATTGCGCCATTGATCTCTGTGTCCGAATAGCCGTGCTGTTTGAGGACGGTGCGAATGGTGGCGTCGTCCCGGCCTGCCTCGCGAGCCCGCTTCACCTCATCGGCCACGGGGAGGCGCGTCGGGACCTTGGCCGTTCCCTTGGGTGGCCGGAACGGGATGATTGGCACCCCCCGCGAGCGACGGTTCAGGTCCGCCGTACGACCGCGCTCGAGCAGCAGTTCCTTCGCGATCGGGTTTGTCGCATCGCCTACGTGGTCCTGAAGCGTCTCGGCGTAATACTGCGCCGCGCCCGCCGGGTCGGCGTTCCGGTCGATGAGCGAGAACGTCTTGCTCATCATCTGCGCCATCTGCGGGGTGATCGTCGGCGGCGCGGGATGCCCACCCGCGTCCATGCGCGGGTTTCCGTTGGCATCCACGGGCGGCTTGATCGCCTTAGCCCAGCTCGCATAGAAGTCTTTTCCCGCCCGAAGCGCCTCGTCTTTGAGCGTCGCCATCTTCGCGCCGTTGGTAAGCGTGGCGCGAGCGTCCTCGTGTGCGAGGCGAAGAGTCTCGCGGTAGTTTGCAGCGGCTTCTCGATTTGATTCCCGCGCGTCGGCCGCCGACTCACGGCTCGCTTCGCGCGCGTTCTGCTGCTGCTCGCGAAAGATCGCGATTGACAGAGCGCGAGCATTGTTCGCGTCGTCGATTGCCTGCTTATTGTAGGCTTGCGCCTGCGCCGCGTGCTGGGCCGCGATGTCTGTGGCGCCGACCGACGTGTAAAATTGCGCGAGCGCGTTCTCCCGACCAGCGTAGTTTGTGGCCGATGCGTGGGGTCCGAGCGGCTGCGCGAGCGTCGGCGGAACCATAAACGGCTTCTGCGTGCGCGGGTCGATTCCGCGAGCGCGTACGTCCTGGTCCGCCTTGTACTTGATCGCGGCGTTGTCGAAGGTGTGCTTGGCCGTGTCCTCGTCCACGCCGCGCTGCGCCTGCAGGTTCACAAACGCGCGCTTCGCCTCGTCCGACGCCATGCCGTACTTGGCTTGGGCGTTCTGGAAGTCGGCTTGCGCCTTCGCCTCCGCAACCTTGTACTGCTGCTCGGCCGTGTGCTCACGCCGCTGATACGACTGCTCGGCGTTCTGCTGCAGGCCGCCGGCAAACCCCGCTGCCATCTTCGCGATCGGAGCGCCCGGAAAGAGAACCCCGAGCCCGAGCGCCAGGTATTCGAGCCCCTTCTTTGGTGGCACGTACTCCGCAGGCTTGAAGTCGGGAACGCTTTGCTGCGGCGCCGCCATCGGCTTGCCCGTGGCCGGGTCCATCGGTGGACCTTGCTGCGGTGCGGGCCCCGGCGGCGGAACGTACTGCGGGACCGCATCGGCCGTGGAATTGGGGGGCGGCGGAATCCCGGCGCCCTTGACGACCTTGAGCGCCTGCGCTCCTGCCTGCCGTTTTTCGTCCCGCTTTCTGTTCTCACGCTGACGCGCAGCGATAGCCGCAGCCGGATTCGATCCGTTGTATCCAGCGGGAAGCGTTGGGTTGAACGTCGTGGGCGCCGAGGACTGATCCTCGAACGGGCCAGCGACCGGCGGAAACATTGCCATGGCACTCACCATGTAGCACTTTTCCGGGGTCCGGCGCTAGGCCCAACCGAATGCGGTGCGACGCGGTTTTCAGCGTCATCGACCAGCGTCCAAAACAACCGGCGAGGATGGGCATTGCGGGCGATTGCGCGGCGCGTGGCGAGCGGGAAGCCCCATCGCTGACCTGTGAGTGCCACGACAGCGGCTCCTCCCTCGAAAACCAATCGGCGATGCCGAGGATGATGAGCCGGGCGACGTACGGCGAGGTTGATGGACCTGACTCAGCCGAGGGCTGGAGGCATCGAAGCGCCAAGCCGATCGGCGATGGTCATGCGTTTCTGGGTTCCAGGGATTGCGTCAGTGCTGCTTTGCTTCGTCGCGGCGTTTGCCGCCCTGCACGAACACTTGACGCCGGGCGAAAGGACGTTTTTCCTGCTCGTTTTTGTCGCGTTAACGGTGACTGAACTTGTGGTCTTATGGATCGCTAGTCAGCGAGTCGCCCAAGAACGGACAGACGCGGAAACCGCTGCGAACGAGCGCCACGCTTTAGAAATGAAGACGGCGGCCGAGAACCACGCCATTGCCATAAAGATGGCGGACGACAATCACGCGGTAGCAATGAGCACGGCGGACGAGCGCCATGCCCAAGCGGTTGCGTACTTCGAGGAGAGGCGGGCGTGGGACGACGAGGTTAGCGGAGCATTGCGGGCACTTCACCGAGCAGCCCTCACGCGCGAACTCACCGGACTGGGAGAGGCAAAGGCGAAAATAAATACGCTGGTCGGCGAGATTGTCTCGTTTTTGGAGGAACGCAACAAGGGCCCGTATGTTCCAGGGGATGGCAGGATGCCGACGATAGACAACCCGGGGTGGGCGGAGTGGATGCTAAACGCTGCCGCCCATACCCGTGAAACGTGGGCACGCTTCGACGCCGAGTTTCTTCAACGGGCGCGTGAAGCTCGAAACGCGTTGAGTCGCCTCGGCCTTACGGACCCGCTGCTAAATGGGTACCTTGACAGCCTCATGCCGCGAAGCGGTGGCATGCGCATCATCGCCGAGAAACTAGCTGCGCTTGCAGAGCAGGTACCGAACGATGAATGACGATCCAACACCAAGCGACGTTCGCAAGATCAGTTTGTCACGACGTTGGACCCGACAGATTCGCGTCTAGCATCCCTGCGATCGACTTTGCCATCGTGCGCGCAGTGTGCACGTCGTGGCGATCGGAGTCGTACAGGCCCGAACCACCCGATCCGGTACGCCGCACCCAGAACGTGCCGCGGTCGTCGGTAATCGTGACCTCCTCGCCCGTGTGGCGCAGGTAGACGACGCCAGCACGGTACGTTGCGCGGACGGCCGGAATCAGCTCGCGCAGGCGCGCGACGAGAACGCGGCACCAATCGACATACGGCAGCGGCGGGCCAGGCGGCGGCACCTCGGGCATCCGCGCGCCGTTCGTTCCGTCGATCAATTCACCCGCACGAGGACCAGCGCGAGCCGAGCCGCCTCGCTCGGGCTGAGAGTACGCACCACGCCGAGCGGATAGTCCTCGTCGACTTCGAGGAACGCGCGCAGCTGGTCGATGTCGATCGGCACCATGCCGCGACGGGTGCCCGGTATCCCCGCGAGATATTCCGCCGCAGTGGGCCGGCTGTGGGCGGTTGCGTGAGCCATGGCGCCCGGCCCGAAGCGACTTCGCGCGCTCACCCATTGGTGAGGGCTACTTGAGCACCAGGCGTTCAGCGAGCCACGTCCTCAGCGCCTTGCGGGGAATCACGCGGCGACGGGTGCCGATCCGAACGTATGGCAATGTGCCGGCGTCCATAGCGCGTTCCAGCACCTTACGCGAAAACCCGAGATCCTTCACCGCGTCCTTGGTCGACACGCATCCGTCCCCGACCAGCGCCTCGCACTCCTTGCGCGTTTTGCCCGCCGGGACGATGATACGCTTTTTTGACTCGGCTTTAACGCTACTGTTCGCGTTAGGCGCGATTGATTGGCGGCGACGCATTTCGGACATGCCAGGCCGTTCTCTGAAGTAAACGTCTAGCCCGCCTCTTTCGCAAAGTCCGTCGCGCGCAGGCTCGCAAAGCGAACCCCCATTGCAATAACCGCGTCAAGGCGGGCTTTTTCGCGCCCCTTGCAGTTTCGTCGATTACCACGTTCCGCTAGACAAAGCGCCTCGCCGCAGGTTATACCGTGGCGGCATGAAGCGAACGTTAATCTCTCCCACAGATACATCACCCGGTGCGCGGCGTGGATCGCGCAGGGCCGAACTGGAGTCACTACTTGTCGAGGTGCGCGCGGAGCGTGAGAAGGCCGTGACGCTCATCAACGAGGCGACCGTAAACGCTCATCGTTGCAACGGAGCCGAGGCCATTCTCTTACAGATGCTTGCTCGACTCGAAACATCGAAAGCGAAGTCGTAATGACCTGCAGCGATCAGCAATGTTCGTACTGGACCTCCCGACTCGCAGCGCCCAATGCTCGCGGTGACCGTTGCGTGCGCTACGGGTTGTAGTACGGGAGCTTCATCTGCGACCCAGCAACGTTGATGATGACGTAACCGCTGGGCGTTGCGGGAAGCGCCGCGCCGCCACCAGCCGCACCGACAGTCAATGCAACAGTTCCGCCGATGCTCACGGTTCCAGCGCCCCCGGATGCCGCGGTGCCGGTCGAGATATGGCTCGTTGCGGTGGACGACGCGAAGAACGTCCCTCCGCCAAGTTTGTCGAGATGAAGCGCCTTGACTACAGCGCCGTTGTCGGCCATCGAATACAGGTCGAGGTAGCCGGCGTAATTTCCGTCGCCCGCCGCGCTGTTCTTCGCTGCGCGGATCGCGCCGAACACATACGAGGTGAGGGCGTTGCCGGTGTTGCCGCCCAGCGTGATGGTCGCGCCCTTGTCTATCCCCGCCGCCGACGTGGACATGATAGACACTATGCCGTGATTGCCGCCGGACGCCGTGAATGTATCGGCCCCTTGCAGGTCCAGCGAGACGGGACCGACCTGGGACGTCGCCGACGCAGCCCCGATGATGACTTTCCCAGAAAAACCGCCGGTCGTAGCCGTGGTGAGTGGCCCGCCGACCGCAATGCCAGCCGGGAACGAGTACGCCTGCGCCCCTCCGAAGATCGCCTGTGCCATCGTCGTCGGGATGATCTGCGAAGCGTAGAACCCCGCCGCTCCGACGTTGGCAAAGTCAATTCCGCCGTTGATCGCGTTTACCAATGTGTTTAGGTTAGCGTCAACCTGCGCGGAAAGGGCCGGCGTTCCCGGCGAGAACGAATAGGGAAGTGCAACTACCGGCAAATTAGGTTCTCCCTTGTTGTTGGTACACGCCGCTGCCTCCGCTCCAAATCCACGGAGCGAGAGCCTGCGTCATCGAAATCCCAAAAGCAAAACTCTCGCCCTGGACACCGGGCAAGTCGATGCGCGACATGGGCGACCCGAACGGAACGAACCCTGTCAGGCCGCCCCATACCATCTGATCCCAGAAGCCTTGATCCCAGACCAGCGTGTTCGTCGCTACCGTTGGGTTTGTCGTCAAAGCCTGCGTGGTCGAAAGCCCATAGTCCGTGCTGATCGTAAACGGCGCGCTGAACGCACCCGCAACCTGAAACTCAGGGTAGAACCGCTGCAGCGCCTTGTTCGTTCCCGGAACCCCGATCTTGAAATACTTCGACTGAACCTGCGCGAGTACAGCCGTTGCATCGTCGAGCACTGTTGCGGACGTGACCGCCGAAACGTAGTCCCAGGTGTAGACCTGCCCGGTCGTCGCGGAGCCAACGAGACAGGTGTACGGGCTCCCGTCGCTCGGGGCGTCGAGCAGAATCATCGACGCAATCCCCGGCGTCGGAACCAGCACCGTCCACCCCTTGACGATGAGGTCGTAGCAAAGGATGACGTTCGGCGTCGTGGAGTTCGAGCAGTACCCGAGGTGAAGCCGGTTGTTGTAGACCTGCGCCCACGACAGGTCCCATCGCTGCGTCATTGGGTAGCCGGGCGTGAATTGATCGTTCAGAATCCACGGCTCAATTTTACGGCTGATCGGCTGCGGCTCGGTCTGCCCGTCGAAAGCGTAGTACGCCATGTGGCCCTGGAAGTAGCAGACGCCCTCCGAGGAGATCATCGTACGCCCCGCAGTCACCCCGTCCTGAAACGGAACGTCCTGCAGATAGAACGTAGACGGCCCCGTGCCGTAGAGCGTGCTGATGCCCGTCGTGCGCCCGATGATGAGCGTAGCCGTGGCCCCGGTACCGGAAGCGCACAGGCCCGCCACGGGAGACGACAGCACGAAGTTTCGGTAGGCCGGAAGCGTCTCCATCGACGCAATGATCCCGTCGCCCGTGCCGAAGATCTGATTCGGCGTTTTGGGGATTCCGCCGAACCACAAGATCCCGTTCACGATCGCGCAAAACTGCGCTCCAGCCGCCGCGCTCCACCCAGCAGGCGTGTACAGGTTCACGCCGTCGTAGACGTACGGCCCGCCCGATCCCGTGCAAATCACCATTACGTCGGTCAGACCGGAGGTAAAGTTAGGGTCGTTCGGGTCCTGGATACGCGCCGTGGTCATCGGAAGCGCCGTGCCCCCCCCGATACTGCCGATGGGCACCCACGCGCCAGAAGAAGGCACGGAGTAGAGCGTGCCGCTGAATTGCGCCAGCAGTTTCACCGTCTCTGGCGTCTGCACCACGCCGTTCTTCACGTCTTGATACCAGCGCGCCAAATAGGTTGCGCTAGAACCTGCCTGCGAATTTCCGTACAGCGCCATGCCGTTCCGCAATTGCGCCGCACCATCCGGCCGCAGATACACGTTGGTCGCTATGGTCAGATCGTCGTCGCCGATCAACTGCGGAGCAGAGCGAAGATTGAGGCCACCAGCGAATCCATAATGGAAAAATTCCAGCGATGAAGTAGAGCCCTTTTGCAGCCTGCCAAGGACCTTCATCGCGGCGTCACACCGACCGCGCGCAGCTCGTGCCGAATTGCGCGTGAGTCAATCCGACGCAACGGGCGAACCTTCGCTCGAGGCGGTCGCGTCCTCGCTCCCCCACGAAGCCCCGTCCCACGGCGATTCGTCCCACACCAACGGGGGTTTTTCCGCGAGGCTTTGCGGGGGCGCGCTTTCTACCTTTTCCACCCCCATCGTATACGATTATTTTCCGGTCTGCGTCTACAGTTTTGCAACAGAAATGCGCCGCACCGTGAGGTTACATCGGAGCCACGCGCACCAGGCAAAACAGAAGCGCGGCCTATCTCGGCAGCTGCTTTGCTTCCCTACAGGCATCGACCCATTTTTGAATGAGCGGGTTAAACGTGTAGATCGCAGTCTCGATCTGCGGACGATACGTGATAACGATCAGAGAAAGGCTCGCTTTGGTTTGCGCGGTTGCCTGGGCTTGTGCGAGAGCTTGCGCGATCGACGCGGTACTCGGGACCATCGTCGTCGTCGTCGTATCGGAGTAGGTTTGATTACCCACGGTGGTGCTCGTCGTGGAGCTGGTGGACGTCTGAGCGCGCTGTCCCGAAGCCCCGGCCGCCATACCGGCGGCGAGCGGAAGCGAGACGATGGCCGCGCCAGCGAGCAGCAACGGGCTCATGCGCTTGTTGCCGCGGTTCTCCATGCGTTCGTACGCAAGCGTGACGGACGAATATCCTCCGACGAGTTGAAGTTCCGCCTTGGCCTCGTCCGTGACGGCTTGCGTCGCGTTCGTCACGCCGGGATCGGCGAAGCGCGCTCCGAGCAATTGACCGAGGCCGGCGTATGCTTTCGCCCGACCAGCATCAACGGCAAGGGCATCTTCCTCGATGAGCCGATAGGCGCGATTCTTGCTCGGATTGGTATTCGCCAACCCCTGAGCAAGACTGCCCGCCTTGATTGCAGCGATTGAGGCTGCATTGACGCCTTCTTGAAGCGCAATCATCGCCGGCCCGGCCGAAGCACAGGTCGCCGCTGAGTCGCCTGCGTTCGGTTCAGCCGAAGCCCGGAGCGGCTGGGAAAGTGCTACGAGCAAAGCCAGCGAGAGACAAAATCTGAAGTGCACGGCTGCGTAACCCTCCAAAGCATTTAAGGGAGGCTTTGCAGGTTAGCAGTATAACCATTTCTGGTCAATCCATCCCGAGCGGATCCATACCTCGTGGTGGGCGCACGTCCGGCGCTCAAGACTTCCCTTTTCGCAGCCTACGGCACAACCGGGATTTCCCCGCGCTCCTACGCGACAGTCGCCGAATCGCCATTGCGGTGACCCTTTTGAGGAGATTGACATGACGCAAACGAGGCACGACATAATTCGCTGGCAGGTTCTGCAATACGCTGCTGACCTGTATCTGGAAACTCTGATCTCAGAGGCGCCAGGTGGCGACTCGACAGACCCGGGCTTTCGCATCATGCAGGCCATCGGCGTCAACAGCGCTGGCTTCTCGCCCGCGCAAGCGTTCATGATCGCGTTCACACTCGGGCTCGAGGTGGGCGCCGCTATTGAGGCCGGCGGTGATCCGCAGCAACGCATCACGACAGCGTACGACGAGGCGAAGAAAGAAGTGGGCGAAGCGATCGCTTCGAACGCTGCGCCCGATGATGATGACAACGAAAAACCCTAGCTTTTTGCCAGGGTTTTCGTTTGCGTTAAGGTGTCTCTTGTGGTGTCAGGAGACGCCTGCGTTGCCGCTTGAACGCAGTATACGTGCGGTCGGAGGGACTCGAACCCCCAACCTACAAGTTCGTAGCCTGTTGCTCTATCCAATTGAGCTACGACCGCGCGCGTTCGCCTTTTTTCACGGCGACCTCGGGGAATACGGCGCATGGATTCGGATTCCTGCGCTGCGCCGCCCTTCGTTCTTTGACGATCCTTCGACAATCCTTCGACAAGCTCAGGATGACAAAAGGGTGGGCGGAGTTCGGAGAGAGAGGGATTCGAACCCTCGATACGATGTAACTCGTATAACGGTTTAGCAAACCGCCGCCTTCAGCCGCTCGGCCATCTCTCCGCGCCGGCTCCCGAGGTTCGGATTTCCGCGGCCGGCTCCCTCCGTGAAAGCTCGGCGATGCGCTTTGCGATCCGTTCGGCGGCGTTGGGATGCGCGAGCGCCGCGGCGTCGGTGCGCATGCGATCCGCAACACTGCCGCCCGCGAGCACCGCGTCGACGACCCGCACGAGCTCGCGCCCGCGCCCGCGCGTGGCGCGCATTGCCGCACCGCGCGAGATCAGGTAGCGCGCGTTGCGCTCCTCCTGACCGGGAAGCGGACGCAGCAGCACCAGCGGCACCTCCGCCGCCAGGGCCTCGGAGGTCGAGAGCCCGCCGGGCTTGGTGACCAGGACGTCCGCGGCGTGCATCCAGTCGAACACGTTTTCGACGAAGCCGAGCACGCGCACGTCGCTGCCGTCACGCCTCGCCTCCTCGCTCAGCCGGCGCTCCAGACGGCGGTTCTTTCCGACGATCACCACCGGGGTGACGGGATGCTCGGCCGCTGCGAGCGCGCGCACGGTCGTCGCGACCGGACCCAGGCCGAGCCCACCGCCCATGACGAGCGCCACCGCACGATCCGCCGGCAAACCCAGCCGCTCGCGCAGCGCCGCGCGGTCCCGCGGCTGCTGGCCGAAGCGGCGGTCCACCGGGATGCCGTCGACGCCGACGCGGGCGGCGTCGATTCCGCGGGCCGCGAGCGCGGCGCGGATCTCCGGCGTTGCGACGGCGTACGCGTCGACGTTCTTGTAGATCCAAAACGGATGGACCACGAAATCCGTCACGATCCCCATCACGGCGATCGACGGATCGTAGAGGCGTTTATAGGCCGACATCACGCCGCACGGAAACGCGTGCGTGCACACGACGACGCTCGGCTGCAGGCGGTTCATCAAGCCGATGATGTTGCGCGCCGTGAACTCCGCCGCCCATTTGCGGAAACCGCCGGCAACGGTGGCGCGTTCCGCGCGGTCGTAGATCACGCCGTAGAGCTGCGGAATCGTGCGGACCATCCCGATGTAGCCGTCGCTGACGACTTTCGAGAACAACGACGCCGCGTAGCGGTAGCTGTCGTGCACTTCGCCGCGCAGTCCGTGAGC